>CAIRCR010000209.1 GCA_903877065.1 uncultured Pseudomonadota bacterium | reverse complement strand
TGCCTATTTATTTACGAGGCGTAGGTCAGTTGCCCTCGAAAATTTATGAACAATTATTAGCCAATACAATTGCTGTGGCAATTCAACCCGTATCAAATTCAGTTACTTGGCAGCATATCATTAGACATAATCCGATTGTCGCGGTGGGATTTGACGAAAATCAGGCGTTATTACCTCATTCACGTCGATCATTTCAGGGGTATCGGTTATTACAAGAGTATTTCGCTTTTTCTGAAAGATTTATGTTTGTTGAGCTGACGCAATTACAAACAGCGTTATGCCAATGCGAAGATGACGAGTTAGACATTATTATCTTGTTAAATCGTCACAATCCCGATTTAGTTAATTCCATCGATATTTCACGCTTTGCATTATTTTGTACGCCCGCTGTTAATATATTTCCCAAAAAAGTGGATAGAGTTCATTTGACACAACAAACCACTGAATATCATGTTATTCCTGATAGAACACGTCCTTTAGATTATGAAATTTATCAGATAACCGAAGCAATGGGCTTTGGTAGCACGGCTGACGACAAACAAGAATTTTTGCCGTTTTACCAAGCTAGCACGACAGACCATAGACAAAAACGAGCTTACTATTCAATTAAACGTCTGCCGCGAGTACAGTCAATGCGGCAAAAATTGCAAGGTCCTCGCTCCAGTTACGCAGGTAATGAGTTTTACATTTCCTTAGTTGATGCCAATGAGGCTCCGTTTCGTAACCAGTTAAAACAGTTAGGGATTGATGCTCTATGTACTAATCGTGATTTAGCACTGAATCTGCCTCTGGGTATAGGTAAAACAGATTTTACTATTCAAATTGGTGCGCCTGTTGCCAGTATTCACTGTTTAGTAGGTCCTACAAAACCAAGAGCTTCTAATGCTCACAAAGATAGTGCCTGGAAATTGATTAGCCATCTGTCACTTAACTATCTTTCTCTTTGCAACAGCAATGAAAAAGAAGGGGCAATGGCATTGCGTAGTTTGTTAGCGTTGTATTGTGAAAACAACGATGCAAATTCTCGAAAACAAGTAGAAGGTCTATTGTCAATCACATCAAAACCTATCGTGCGTCGCATCAATAGTGCTGGTCCCATAGTTTTTGGACGTGGTTTGGAAATAACGATTATCGTTGATGAATCCGCTTTTGAAGGCAGTGGCGTATTTTTGTTTGGTGCGGTTTTGGCACAATTTTTTGCTCATTATGTTTCATTAAATTCATTTACTGAAACAGTGTTATCAACGACGGACAGAGGTGAGGTAATGCGATGGACAGCGAAAGTCGGGCAACGGAATCTACTGTAGAGCAACTGTTAGATAAAAAACTGCATAAATATGGTTTTTTCCATGTTGTGCGACTGTTGGAATGTATCTATAAACACAAACCACGTTTTGGCGTGGGAAAACATCGAAACGACGACCCCATTCGTTTTGGACAAGAAATCGCGCTTTCTTTTGAATCAGCAACACTTAGTCGTTTTATCCAAGGTAAAGTTGGTTTCCCCCCTCGTTTTATTGTGCGTTTTTTTGGTTTGTTTGGTCCAAATGGTCCAATGCCGATACATTTGACTGACTATATTTATGATCGCGTACACAATCATCGTGACCATACGTTAGAGCGATTTGTAGATTTATTTCATCATCGTATGATTTGCCTTTTTTACCGTGCTTGGGCAAATACACAACCGACAGTTAGCTTTGACCGTCCAGAAAAGGACAAATTTTCCACTTATGTAGGTTCACTAGCAGGTTTAGGTCTGACATCATTATCTGACCGTGATGCGATGCCTGATTTAGCTAAACTGCACTATGTTGGTTATTTAGCAGCACAAAACAAATCGGCAACGAACTTAACAGCGATGCTTGCAGATTATTTTAAATTATCCGTGACGATTGAAGAGTTTATGGGTGAGTGGTTAGACGTTGCTCATTTTGATCTCACTCGTTTAGGCAATACAACGAGTACGGGAGAATTAGGTATTTCAGCCATACTTGGTTCACGGGTATGGAGTTGCCAATATAAATTTCGTATTCGTTTTGCCTCGCTCACCTTAGTCCAATATCAAAGTTTATTACCTAACGGTGAGCGAATCGCACAACTGATTGCCATCATTCGCAATTACATTGGTGATGAATTAAGTTGGGATATAAATTTAGTATTAAAAAAAGAACAAGTCCCACAAGCACAATTGAATGGTCAGTTTGGGTTAGGTTGGACAACGTGGTTAGGTGAGCGACACAGAGCAAAAGACGCAGATGATCTTAAATTAAATCCATTTTGGAAAAGTAATAACAATTATCAAGCATAAAGCTAAGAGAGAATATTCATGACTGAAATCAGCCGAGTTGCCTTATTTGGTAAATTAAACACCGTTTGTTACAAAGGAATCGAAAGCGCGACCGTATTTTGCAAAATGCGTGGTAATCCCTATGTCGAATTAGTGCATTGGTTAAATCAAATTTTACAATTGCAAGATTCGGATTTGCACAAAATCGTTCGACACTTCAATCTTGATCCTTCGCGGGTAGCAAAAGATTTTACTGACGCGCTCGACCGTTTGCCGCGTGGTTCAACATCAATTTCTGATTTATCTCAACACATTGAAGATGCTGTTGAACGTGGCTGGGTTTTCGGCACGTTGATGTTTGGTGAATCGCAAGTGCGATCAGGGCATTTAATTGTCGGTATTTTAAAAACGAAAGGCTTAAATCACGTTTTGCAAAACATTTCTAAAGAATTTGACAAAGTAAAAATAGAAGCACTGACAGAACATTTTGATGGAATTTGCAGCGGCTCGCCCGAACAGGGTTTGACAGCGAGTGACGGTTTTCAAGTTGGTGGTGGTGCAGTACCAGGCGAAGCAAGTGGCGCAATGTCTGCTGCGGCAATGGGTAAACAACAAGCTCTAAAACAATTTACCGTTGATTTAACCGCGCAAGCACGTTCTGGAAAAATGGATCCTATCGTTGGACGTGACGAGGAAATTCGTCAAGTTATCGATATTTTGATGCGCCGCCGACAAAATAACCCGATTTTAACGGGTGAAGCTGGGGTTGGAAAAACTGCTGTTGTTGAAGGTTTTGCACAAAAAATTGTAGCAGGTGATGTGCCGCCTACTTTGCGTGATGTCAGTTTGCTAACGCTCGATGTTGGCTTATTACAAGCTGGCGCAAGTATGAAAGGCGAATTTGAAAATCGTCTGCGTCAAGTCATTGAAGAAGTTCAGGCTTCTGAAAAACCAATTATTTTATTCATTGATGAAGCTCACACGTTGGTTGGAGCAGGCGGTGCGGCGGGGACTGGTGATGCCGCAAACTTATTAAAACCTGCGTTAGCACGCGGAAATTTACGCACAGTTGCGGCAACAACGTTTGCCGAATACAAAAAACATATCGAAAAAGATCCCGCTCTAACGCGCCGTTTTCAAGTTGTACAAGTGAACGAACCCAGTGAAGAAAAAGCTATTTTAATGATGCGCGGTGTTGCTTCAATGATGGAAAAACACCATCAAGTACAAATTCTTGATGAAGCCTTAGATGCTTCGGTTCGTTTGTCACACCGCTACATTCCCGCACGCCAGTTACCTGACAAATCGGTAAGTTTGTTAGATACGGCTTGCGCTCGTGTCGCTATCAGTCAACACGCAGTTCCTGCCGAAGTCGATGATTGTCGCAAGCGCATTAACGCACTTAATACAGAACTTGAAATTATTACTCGTGAAAAAGCGGTTGGGATTGATATTAAAGACCGCGAAACAAATGCCACTGAAAAATTAGCCACTGAACAAGCACGTTTAGTTGGTTTAGAGCAACGCTGGAATAACGAGCGCGATTTAGTCAAAAATATTCTTGAAATACGTTCACAACTTAGAGCGTTAACAGGCAAAGTCGAAGGTTCACAAAGCGATTTGGCAATCGAAAATGCAGTCACAGATTCTAGTTCGCGTGACCAATTGCTTAAAAATCTCAAAGCCTTACAAATTCAGTTAGAACAATTGCAAGGCGAATCACCGTTAATTTTACCGAGTGTGGATGCTCAAGCGGTTGCTTTGGTGGTTGGTGATTGGACGGGAATACCTGTTGGACGAATGGTTAAAAATGAAATTGAAACCATCATCAATCTTGCTGACAATATCGAGCAACGCATTATCGGACAACGTCACGCACTGGATATGATTGCAAAACGTATTCAAACTTCGCGGGCAGGTCTCGATAATCCGAATAAACCGATTGGGGTGTTTATGCTGGCGGGAACGTCAGGAGTTGGTAAAACAGAAACGGCTTTAGCACTCGCCGAAACGTTGTACGGTGGTGAACAAAACATTATCACTATCAATATGAGCGAATACCAAGAAGCACACACCGTTTCTACTTTGAAAGGTGCGCCGCCTGGTTATGTTGGTTACGGCGAAGGCGGCGTACTTACCGAAGCCGTAAGACGCAGACCTTACAGCGTCGTTTTATTAGATGAGGTCGAAAAAGCGCATCCTGATGTGCATGAAATTTTCTTTCAAGTGTTTGACAAAGGCTGGATGGAAGATGGTGAAGGACGGGTAATTGATTTTAAAAACACCCTGATTTTACTGACCACCAACGCGGGAACAGAGATGATTAGCAATCTTTGTAAAGATCCTGATTTAATACCCGAACCTGAAGGCATTGCAAAAGCATTGCGTGAACCCTTGTTAAAAATATTTCCGCCTGCGTTATTGGGGCGTTTAGTGGTGATTCCGTATTATCCGTTGAGTGATGAGATGATTTGCGCGATTACCCATTTGCAACTTGGACGCATCAAAAAAAGAGTGGCAGAAAGTCACAAAGTGCCATTCACTTATGATGATGATGTCGTTAAACTTATTGCGAGCCGTTGTACTGAATTAGAAAGCGGCGGACGTATGATTGATACGATTTTAACGAATACGTTGCTACCGAGTATCAGCGGTGAGTTTTTGAATCGAATGATGGAAGGTACGACCATTGAACAGGTTCATGTCAGTGTCGCTGATGGTGAATTTGTTTATGGGTTTTGAGTATAAATTTGATTGTGATGATTAACGGAGTCGGACTCCATATTGTTTAATTAAAGAGGAAAAATAATGACGTTACCTACAAATATTCAGTTAACTGAATTAAGTAAGCAAATAGTGGAAGAAGGAAAAAATCTTAAAGGTGAATGGTATACCTATAACGGTATGAAACAGTCATTAGATCGAAGTGGGGGTGATTTGATAGTTTCAGCTGCTTCGGCTGGTGTAAAGGCTGGAGTTAATGCTCTTGCCGTTTCTGGTGGAGTTGCTACTGGAGTTGCTTTTATTCCTTTTGCAGTAGTTTTGACACCCTGGATTGCAGCTGCTTCTATTGTTCAGCAATCTGGTACTATTTTTGAATTGTATGACATATTGGAGGCTTATGAGCGTGGCACTGTTGGTAGTTACAATTGTAAATGTGGTAAATGTGTAGGCAACATTAAATACGTTATAGAAAAAAAGGAAATTAATACCGCAAAAATTGCTATTGGAGTCGCGACAGTAGGCGTTTCAGCTATTTTCACCACCATAAATTCAATCAGAAAAAGTTTTCAAACTGGACGACCAAAAGAAATGACATCTAGGGGACTTGTTGAATCAGCAAGAGCGGGATGCACTATAGCCATAGCTACAATATTTCTATTATCAGGCAGATGGGAAGCTATGCGCGGTGGCAATGAAGAAACAATGCGTAGAGCGATTGCGATAATAACATCTGAAGATGGATGGTCACAGCTAAAATCAGAATGGTAGTAAAACTCAAATAAGCATCTCTTAAAACTACAGTGAATCTTGCAAACAAGGCGTATGAAAATGCCATCAATATTTTAAATAAGACTAAAAATGAGCAACGATAAATCACTTGCAGACATTCTCGCTGACGTTGATGAAGATGCGACGTTTCTGTGGAAGGCTGATCCAGCAGCTACGCTTTTGCCCGAAAAAAGCGTAGCGACATCTTTTTCAGAAAAGCCAAAATCAGAACCTGAACGAAAATCAGAACCCAAAACAACCCAGCCCTCAACTTCCGAATCTGTTGAAGTGAGCGAACCCAAAAAAACAAATGCGTTTGCTGACAATTTAGTGATTCAACGCATCATTGCAGAAGGTGGTGTCGGGCGGGTTCGTCTTGCATACGATAAAACGATTGGGCGTAGAGTGGCTGTTAAAGAACTGCTCGAAACTGCTCAAGGTGATACTCAATTACAAAAAACATTTATTCATGAAGCCAAAATTACGGGTAAATTAGAACACCCTGGAATTATTCCCGTTTATCAATTGGGTTACCGTGAAGATGGTACTGCTTATTACATTATGCGCTATGTTAAAGGTGAGACTTTAGAAGAGCAGTTAAAAAAATGTCAAAAAAGCACCGAGGATCAGTCGTATATTCAACGAATGAAACTTTTAGATGTGCTGATTGATTGCTGTGACACACTTGCCTATTCACATTCCAAAGGCGTGATTCATCGTGATTTAAAACCGAGCAACATTATCAGCGGAAAATTTGGTGAAACGATTGTTTTAGATTGGGGAATCGCACAAGCCATAGACGAAGGTGACGGTGATTTTTTTAGTACGGTGCGCTCAGATCAAACAGATACATACAGTGATAACGATAACACTCACAGCGTGGGAACGTTGCGTTATATGGCACCCGAACAGCTAAATGGTAAGGCAATTAAAGCCAGTGATGTTTATAGTTTAGGCGTGATTTTATTCCGACTAATTACTGGCAAATTACCTTACAAAGGTAATCCATCAGATATTGAAGCATTGTTATTAAGCGATAAACCATCTCCGTCACCTAACCGTTATCTGAATGTAATTTCACCTGAAATTGTTGCTATTTGTGAAAAAGCGATGGCAAAAAATCCAAACGATCGCTTTGCTGATGCAGATGAATTATCCAACCAACTCAAGGCTTATCGTGATGGAAGAATGGTTAATATTTATAGCTATTCCAAGCAAGAACTGTTCAGACGTTTTTTAGCAAAGCATAAATTTATCGTTATTATGAGTGCGTTGTTAGTGACTAGCATTGTCATGGGGGCGATTTCATCGTTTAACTACGCGATGAGAATGGATCAGGCGAGAGCAGAAGCTGAAAACGCACTAATTGGCGTAACGGCGTTGGGTGAAATGGCTCAAGACCGAGCAACGACTATTGCAAATAACATTACAGACGGCGTAACTGAGCTATTTGCCACCATGAAAAAAACGGCAAATCAATTAAGTAGCCTTACTCCTATCGCTCAAAATCAGCTATTGAAAGCATTGCATGATCAATACCCTTCGTTCATTTCGTTTACTATCGAAAACAATAACCCTAATGCCATAAGTTGGAAGAACGTGACTGACCAACCAGATGCGCCCGTTACGGTAAACATTGTTAATGACAATAATAAATTGATATTGGTATTTTCAACATCAATACAAAAACCAAATCAAACAACCACCTATCTTGTTGCCAAAGCATTTCCTGAAAACGTACTACCTAAGTTTTTTCCGACAAAAGTAAGTAGCATTCATTTTAGGGACGTTTGGATGATGACTGGTGATGGGCTTATTTTTTATGATGCCGAAATTCAATATCAAGGCTCGAATATTTTTATTGATACGCTTAATAGGCAATCACCATCGCTGGTTTCTTTTGGACACCTTATTGCGAATAAATCTAGCGGCAATGGTTATTACTCTTTTCCCGAAAATGACAAAAAAATATCAAAAATTGCTGGATGGCAGACAGTCAATTTGGGTGAGGAAAAAAACTGGAAGATTGTGGTCGATTACACCTATTTAGTTAATTAAGTAGATTCCATTCACACTGTAATTTCTAGGAAAGATCAACGTGATAAACACAGAAAATGTCATAACAACCGTTACCACACCTTTAGGTGATGACCAGTTACTTTTTAATCATTTAACCGGCTCTGAAGCGATGGGGCGATTGTTTGAATTTGATTTGGATTTACTCAGACCAGAAGGACTTGGAGCGGTCAATAGTCAAACGCTGATGGGTGATCTTATCACCATTAAAATAGGCGTAGAAGGCGGATTAACTCGTTATATCACTGGTGCAGTCGTGCAGTTTAAACACACGGGAATGGTTAATCGTTTCTACTGTTATCGTGCTGTTTTGCGCCCGTGGTTGTGGTTTTTAACGTTAACATCGAATTCTCGTATTTTTCAAGATAAAAGCACACCTGAAATTATAAAAGCCGTCTTTGCAGATTATGCGTTTGCAAATGTTGAATATCACCTCGAAGAAACTTATGAAAGCAGAACCTATTGTGTGCAGTACCGCGAGAGTGATTTTAATTTTGTTAGCCGTTTAATGGAACATGAAGGCATTTTTTACTACTTTAAGCATCAACAAGACGGGCATATTTTAGTTATCACGGATTCGGGGAGTAACTATCAACACATTGATGATTATCAAACTATCCCCTATTTTTCGCCAGAAAATAAAGCTAATCGTGAACGTGATCATATTTATGAATGGCTAAGTAGCAATCAAGTTTGCACTGGAAAATACGAATTCAATGATTTTGATTATGAATCGCCGAGTGCAAATTTAACCGCTAAAGCTCAAAAGTTAGGAAAATATGCACACAACGATATGGAATTTTATGATTTTCCTGGTCAATACAACAAAACAACCGTAGGTACAAAATTAGCCGATAAACGAATGGAAGAATTACATAGTCAAGATAAATTGATTCAAGGTGCGGGTAACGCGCTTGCCTTGCAACCTGGCATAGAATTTACCTTGAGTGGCTTTTATTTTACCGAAGAAAATGTCAAACATTTTGTTATCTCGACGAATTACCAAATAGGAGGTGGCGGTGGGTATGCTTCAGGCAACGAGAGTGCAGGATCTTTATTTACCTGTCATTTTGTCGCTATGAATTCTCTGCAATCTTTTAGACCATCACGAAGTACGCACAAACCCGTTGTATCGGGTACACAAACTGCCCTTGTTGTTGGCAAAGAGGGTGAAGAAATATGGACAGACAAATATGGTCGCATCAAGGTTAAATTTCACTGGGATAGGGACACAAATAAAAATGAAACAAGCTCTTGTTGGATTCGTTTGTCTTATCCCGTGGCGGGTAAAAAATGGGGCTGGGTGTCATTGCCTCGCGTTGGGCAGGAGGTCATTGTTAGTTTTTTGAATGGTGATCCAGATAAGCCATTGATAACTGGTGGGGTTTATAACGCAGAACAAATGCCACCTTACGATTTACCCACAAATCAAACCCAAAGTGGTATCAAAACTCGTAGCTCAAAAACGGGTGTTGCTGAAAATTTTAATGAAATTCGTTTTGAAGATAAAAAAGACGCCGAAGAACTTTATATACACGCGGAAAAGGATTTCAACTGCATTATCGAAAATAATGAAACTCGAAAAATTGGACTTGATAAGAAAGATAAAGGAAATCAAACACTAGAAATTCAAAATGATAGAGCGGTTTCTTTAAATGCGGGGAATGACACACTGACAATAAAAATGGGTAATCGTGAAACCCATGTTGATACAGGAAATGACACGTTAAATATTAAAAAAGGTAATTGTAATACCAAGGTTGATTTGGGAAATTATGTGCTTAACGTTGGTGCGGGAAAAGCTACTATTACAGCGATGACCGCTATCGAGCTAAAAGTCGGCTGTAATAGCATTAAAATTGATCAATCTGGCATCACTATTAAAGGTATCACAGTAAAGGTACAAGCGGATACAACATTGAATGCTAAAGGCCTGATGACAACTGTGAGTGCGGACGGCATATTAACGCTGAAAGGCGGCATTACGATGATTAACTAAATTTATATGACGAACGAAATCAATTTCACCAAAATAAAAGCATCTCACGCGCAAGAAATTTGCGAAGAAATAGACCTTAGCGAACAAGCCGTTACGCTACTTCAAAATAACCCAACGGCGGCTCACTATCTTCAAGAACTCATAACACTTGAATACTATGTCGATGCCGTTTACTTTTTAGCTCATGCGTTACCTAAACGCGAGGCAACGTGGTGGGCGTGTTTATGTGCGCGTCAAGCATGGACTGAAAAAACGCCCGAAAATGAAATTAAAGCAGTTGAACTCGCCGAAGCATGGGTTTATAAACCCACTGAAGACAATAGAATTTTAATTTTACCCATTACAGAAGAACTCACCTATAAAACAGCCACTAGTTGGGCGGTGATGGCAGCATTTTGGAGTGGTGACGACATTTCTCCTGTACCTCAAGCCATAATTCCGCCTCCTGAAAAACTCTATGCTAAAGCAGTAATTGGCGCAGTTTTATTATCGGCAACACAAGAAAAAGCAAGCAAAGTAAATGAAAACTATCGGCTTTTTTTACAACAAGGTATTAACATTGCCAATGGTGGCAATGGTCGAACCGTTCAATAACCCTTCTTTTCTACAACAAAATATATTATGGGGCAACCTGCCGCAAGAATAACTGATATGCACGTTTGCCCAATGTTTACAGGTCCTGTGCCTCATGTCGGTGGTCCGATAATGCCCCCTGGTGCCGTCACTGTATTGATTGGAAAATTACCTGCTGCCCGAATTACCAACACAGTGACTTGTGTAGGTCCGCCTGATGTTATTGTAAAAGGTTCTACAACGGTGTTAATTAACAAATTACCCGCAGCCAGAATGGGTGACTCAACAGCTCATGGCGGAACAATCATTCTAGGTTGTCCGACGGTACTCGTTGGTGGTTAAATCTGTGCTAAACAATCGTGAGTGGATGTTTCCTTTCATTCTTTTATGTCATCATTTAGCGAGTATTACTCGCTATTATTTTAAAGAATCGTATAGATATGAGTTTAAAATTAACCGTGTTATTGTTTGAAGATCAATCTGTTGTTGGAATAGACGCTGTATTTGTAAGTGGCGGTGGAATTGGTCGTTCTGAGGATAATATCTTAGTGCTTCCAGATAGCAAAAAATCAGTCTCAAGGCATCATGCAACAATCAGTAAAGAAAATGGATGTTATTACTTGTCTGATACGAGTTTAGGTGGCACCTATATTAGTAATCGTGAGGAGCCGTTACATAACGCTAAAGAGAAAATTGATGATGGTACGACATTTAAAATTGGTAAGTATGAGATTATTGCCTCTATTTTTGATGAGGAAATGCTAGATGATGCCTCTTTTTTTAATAATTTAGGAATACCCGAATCAAAAACTTTCCTACAACATGAAGAATTTTCTTTAGAATCCGAAAATGTTGATACGAATAGCTTATTTGCAAATTACGACGATTCAATGCAAAAGAAGACCGCCGAATTTTCTATTTTTGAAAGTAGCTTAGAAAAGAATCAATCTCCTCTTTTTGATAGTTATATCGCGCCTAATCTGATTTCCTCAGTTAATCATGATGAAAATATTCCTGACAACTTAAGTTTTGATGATTTTTTTTCAGACAGCAATTCGGAAATAAAACCAGCGCAAACAACCAAAAGCGTTAATGAAGAAACTCAAAAAAACAACGAAATATTCAATGCTTTTTTGCAAGGTGTCGCAGTAGACGTTCATATTTACAATAACCAACACCGAGAAACTTTAAATAGAATTGGGCAAATATTTAGAAAATTGATTGATGGTGTCGTTACTGTATTAAGAAGCCGATCTGACTTTAAAAGTTTATGCCGTATGAATATGACAACCCTCAAGTCAACACATAACAACCCTCTCAAATTTACGGTATCAACAGATGATGTGTTGCGGCAACTAATTGAAAATAAGACCGATGGTTTTCTTACATCAACACGAGCAATTGAAGAAGCATTTAGTGACATTATGAATCATCAATTAGCCATGCAAGCAGGTATTCAAGCCTCTTTGACAGACTTATTAAAAACCTTTGATCCTAAAATCATTGAAAAACAATTTTCACAAGGTATGGTGTTACAAAAAAAATCTAAGTGCTGGGATAGTTACGAAGAAATTTATAGCAATACAGTGGAAAATGCAGTGGAAAATTTTTTTGGCGACTCGTTTATAAATGCTTACGAACAGCAAATGAAGCTGCTGACGAATGCTAAGACACCATAATAGTATCTGAACTTTCATTTCGAGAGGTATTTATGCACCACCACGTTAAAATTAAGTAACTAATTTAAAAAAATAAGGAGTGCGAAAAAATGTCAGAAAATAACAAAACAGTTTGGTCGGAAGGGATGTTTCTTAAACCACAACATTTTCAGCAACACGACCGCTATTTTGAAACTTTAGTTCGTGAACGTTGTGATGGTTTACAGTCTTATGATTGGGGCATTAAAAAACTCAAAATTGATATGCGACATTTAAGCATGGGTAAATTTTCACTGGCAGAATGTAACGGTATTTTTCCTGATGGTACGCCGTTTAATCTGCCGCAAAATGATGATTTACCGTTATCTATTGATATTGCTACCGATGTCTCCAATGCCATTATTTATCTATCATTGCCAGTACAATGTGTGGGTACAGAAATTGATATCGAAAATACGAACAATTTAGCACGCTATCATGTTAATCAATACGAGGTAAGAGATGCCACTCTAACAAGTAATGCGTCCTCTCCAGTAATGGTTGCAAAACTTCACACTCGTTTAATGCTCGATAAACAAGAACGAGCGGGATATGTTTGCATCGGTATTGCTCGTGTTATTGAATCGCGTATGGATAAAAACATAATCCTAGACGAGCATTACATTCCACCAACTTTAAACTGTAATGCCATTCCTGAATTACAAGGATATATCAAAGAAATTTATGGGCTTTTACATACTCGCGGTGAAGCATTAGGTGGGCGAACTGCTGAAGCAGGTCGGGGTGGTGTTGCCGAAGTTTCGGATTATATGTTGTTACAATTAGTTAATCGTGTTGAACCGTTGCTAGAACATTTACAAAACGTTCCTTGTTTGCATCCAGAATCTTTTTATCGTTTGGCAGTTCAACTTGCTGGTGAATTATCTACATTCTGTAAAGCGAATAAAAGACCAATTAGTTTTGCCGTATACGATCACGATGACTTACAAAAAACATTTAAGCAGGTTATGGATGAATTGCGGTCGTTACTCAGTCAAGTTTTAGAACAAAACGCGATTTTTATTCCCTTAACTGCCCCTAAATACGGTATTCGTGGTGCAAAAGTTCCAGATTCAAATCTCTTCAAAGATGCTATTTTTGTTTTAGCTGTCAACGCACAGATTTCCGTTGAACAATTACGCAATGGTTTTCCAACGCAAGTTAAAATTGGTCCTGTTGAGCAAATTAACGTTTTAATTCGCAATGCACTACCCGGTATCACCATTCACGCATTACCCGTCGCACCTCGTCAAATTCCCTATCATGCAGGTTTTACTTATTTTGAATTGAGTAAACAAAGTGAATTGTGGAAGCAAATGCTGCAATCAGGTGGTTTTGCGATTCATATAGCGGGTGAATTTCCAGGGCTTGAATTAGAATTTTGGGCAATTAAAAACGGATAATATTATGAGAGGCGATGACAATCCTTTTAGCGATAACTACATTGATGACGACAAAACTATTTTAAGACCTACACCAGGCGGACGAACATCATCAGTCAATAAAGTGCCGCCACTTCCGATTCAAAATAGTTCAATCGTTGTCGAAAGTATACCTGAAAATCTTCATGAGCAAATCGCTCATACAACGCAAAATCCAATAATTGGTGCAGCTATTTCTTTATTATCTGTAGTTTCTCAATTAAGAAATACCGCGTCACACCCTGATGTTGAAGGACTTAGAACGCGTCTTATCGAAGAAATAAAACAATTTGAACTAAAAATAAAAAATCAAGGTGTGACGGTAGAACAAGCACAAGCGGCACGTTATGCACTTTGTACTTTATTAGACGAAACAGTGCTAAATACTCCGTGGGGCTGTAACAGTATTTGGAGTACGCAAAGCCTTTTGGTTTTTTTTCACAAAGAAGCGTGGGGCGGTGAAAAATTTTTTCTGATATTAAAAAATTGTATGCAGCAGCCCGCAACCCATTTAGATTTGCTTGCCTTATTGCATTTATGCCTATGTTTAGGTTTTGAGGGGCGATATCGAATTGAAGATCATGGTTCAAGCAAACTCGATGACATTCGTGAAAGTGTTTATCAAGTGATTGAACGCCAACGTGGTGATATTGAAAAAAATTTGTCGTTGCATTGGCAAGGTATTACAGATAAACGTAACCTTATCTCTAAATTAGTGCCTTTATGGGTAATAATTTCAGTTGCTTCTTTGTTCTTAATGTTGAGCTTTTTAGGCTTTCTTTATGCCATAAACTCTGCTTCTAATTTACAGTTATCTAAATTGTATACACTTAAAGACAGCTTTGATACTCATCCTACGGTTGCTATTACAGAAACTACTTTGTCTATCAAAAATCCAGTTGTGCCTGTGAAGACAACATTATTTGATGATTTGACCACTTTTCTCAAGCCAGAGGTTGATAATGGCGAAATTGAACTTATAAAAAATAATGACCGAATTGTTATTCGTATTATAAGCAAAGGCTTATTTTCTTCAGGTAGTGATAAAGTAGTTACTCAATATTATCCACTTATTGACAAAATCGGCGCGGCTTTAAATACAGTTTCTAATCGTATTCTCGTCGTAGGGCATACTGATAATTCCCCCATATTTTCTGCAAAATATCCTTCCAATTGGGAGTTATCAAAATCACGAGCTTTATCAATCGTTAAATTATTAACGAGTAATAATAAAATAAATGCCACGATGACCTCAGAAGGTAGAGCCGATACTCAGCCCATTATGCCTAACGATAGCTCAGAGCATAAGGCAATGAATCGCCGCATAGAAATCATTTTATAGTTACAAGGATAACTCGTGAGAACAGTCATAGAATTTTTAAAAAAGAAATGGGTTATTCAGTTATTGGGCGTTATTGCGTTAAGTTTATTGATTTGGTTTGTTGGACCTATTGTCACAATAGCGGGCTATGTACCTTTTGAGTTTGATATTGTCAGATTGCTGGTGATTCTTGCCATAGTCATTTTTTGCGTATCTTTTAATGTTTTCACCCAATTAAAAGTTAATCGTGCAAATGCACAAATGTTGGATGACTTAGCATCACCTTCTGACTTATTAACCAAAGAAACAGATGCCGAGATTCGAAAAATTTCCAATAATTTTGACGAAGCCTTACAAACACTAAAAAAAGGTGCAAAAACCGCCAAAAATAAAAATTACCTCTACGATTTGCCATGGTACATAATTATCGGACCACCAGGATCAGGTAAAACAACTGCGTTGATAAATTCGGGCTTAGAGTTTCCGCTCGCAGACAAATTTGGCAAAGGTGGATTACGCGGAATAAGCGGGACACGAAATTGTGATTGGTGGTTCACAAATAAAGCCGTTTTAATCGATACCGCAGGGCGTTATGTTACACAAGACAGCCATGAAGCTGTTGATAAAGCCGCATGGTTAGGTTTTTTGAATTTATTAAAAAAACACAGACCCCGTAGACCTGTCAACGGCGTACTCATAACAATGAGTTTGTCGGATTTATTAAAACAAACCGAAGAAGAAAGAAGTCTACACGCTCAATCTATTCGACAACGCATTGAAGAATTACACAGCCAATTCGGCATTCGTTTTCCTGTTTATATGCTATTCACTAAAACCGATTTAGTTGCGGGTTTTAATGATTTTTTTGCCAATTTGAGTAAAGAAGAAAGAGAGCAAGTTTGGGGTGTTACTTTTCCAGCAGAAAACAAAGATAATCCAAACGATGTAATTGCAAGAATAGGCAATGATTTCGATGATTTGTTACAACGTATTAATGACCATTTACCTAAGCGATTACAAGAAGAGCGCGATTTATCACGGCGCAATTTAATTTTCGGTTTTCCACAACGAATGGCATTACTTCGAGAGAGTTTACTGGGCTTTTTACAAGAGTGTTATGGCGATAATCGTTATCAAAATACGCCCTATTTACGCGGTGTTTATTTTATTAGTGGAACACAAGAAGGCACGCCCATTGATCGTTTAATGGGAATGTTAGCCAATACATTTAAGCTCGATAAAATTGCTGTGCCATTATTTAGCGGTAAAGGCAAAAGTTATTTTATTACACGCTTACTGAAAGAAGTGATTTTTGACGAAGCGTTAATTGTAGGTGTGAATCCTCGTATTGAACGTCTGCAAACCTTGATGCGTCTAGGCGTATACGCCAGCTCTTTGGTTATTATTACGTTGATGTCGGTATTATGGCTAACTAGCTATAACCAAAATAAGAATATGCTTAATGAGTTAAGTAAACAAATTCAAGAATATGAAACTGTTATGGTGACAACTCCGAATTGGCAAATCGACTTTGCTGTACTTTTAAAACGCATGAATGCTATGCAGGCGATTACTGAAATTTATCCCGCAGATGAACCTTGGTTAATGAATTTTGGTCTATATCAAGGTGATAACTTGCAACCAATCATCAAAGAAACTTATAACGAATTGTTACAAAGACAATTTTTACCACTTATAAAAACGCGATTAGAACAGCGTATTAAAGACAAAATGGACAATCCTGATATTTTGTATTCGTTGTTAGAAGTTTATTTAATGTTGGGTGATAACAAAAAATTAAATCCAGACTTGTTAAGACCTTGGATTGCCGTTGATTGGGAAAATATTTACGGCTCGGAGATTAGAACACAAGCACAACTGCTCAAACATTTGGACAATTTACTAAAACTTCCATTAGATGTTCAATCACTTGATCAGCGGCTCATTGCAGCAACAAGGCAAATTTTTAATCAAACGCCTGTAGCACAGCGAATTTATATGCAAATTAAAAATGATGCCCTACAAAATAAAGCACAGGATTTTAAATTGCTCGATGCCTTAGGAGCTAACGCACAACGGCTTTTTTTAACTAAAAATAATTCTTTTGCTCAACAGACTATCCCTTATCTTTTTACTTATGATGGTTTTTATTCTGTTTTTTTGAAACAGAGTAAAGATGAAGCCATCGATTCTGTAAAAGAAAGTTGGGTTCTTGGCGACACAGCAAAAGCAGAAGCCATCGATAGTGACAAGTTAGAAGCGGCTATTCATGGCTATTATTACCAAGATTTCATCAAATATTGGGACAATTTACTCGATAATGTGCAAATAAAAACCGTACTTAATACGCAACAAGCAACCGAAGTCCTTGAAGTTGCATCAAATTCCGATTCGCCTTTGCGTAAATTACTTGAAATTTTAAATAAAGAAACCTCGTTAACTAATCCCCCAGCCAGCAATTCAGAAGGTCTCCTTGAGAAAGTAGCAGCAAAGCCTTTGGAAAATCGTATGAAAAAACTTTTAGATGCTGCGAAATCAACGGGAATGACGGGAACATTAGAAAAGTCTCTCGGTAATGATGTTGAACAGCACTTTTACCCCTTAACATCTTTAGTTCGCGGTTCAGATAGTTCGGCGGCAGTTCCACTTGACCGCACAATGGCAGTGTTGAGTCGGCTTTACGGTTATATGATGGATTTGAATACAACGTCAAACATAGGTGTTGTCGCAATAACAAAAGCAAAACAAAGTGGTGTTGATGCTGTTGCTGAAATGAGAATGGAATCGGCACATTTACCAGAGCCACTTAAAAGTATGATTCAAATACTGGCTACGGGTAATCAAAATATCATTTTCGGTAATAGTATGTCGGGATTAAATCAACTTTGGAAAACTGAAATTTTGCCATTGTATCAATTAGGAATCCAAGGACGTTACCCTTTTGCTAAGACAAGCGATCGAGAAGTTACATTAGATGATTTTGGTCATTTTTTTTCTCCTAATGGACTTGTAGATCAATTTTTTAATAGCAATCTAAAGGCTTTTGTGGACACCAGTGGTGAAACTTGGCGCACGATAACTCAAAACAATCAGTCCATATCCGTGTCGCCAGAGGCTTTGGCTCAAATTCAAACGATAACTAAATTACGTCAACTTTTTTTTGTCGGTGATGGACAAAAACCATTAGTTAAATTCAATTTAAAGCCCTTATTCCTAAACAGTAAGGCATTTTCGTTTTGGTTAAATATTGAAGGGCAACAAATTAAATATACGTTAAATGAAGATAAAAAAACGGTGCCTTTTCAATGGCCAGGGATAGACGGAAGTCAGTTGGTCAGTTTTGGTTTTGAAACAAGAGACGGCAAAAAAATTCATAAAGAAATCGAAGGTCAATGGGCATTATTCAGAGTGTTGGACGCAACAAGTATTGAAAAAGTCGATCAAGATAAATATCAGCTCACGTTCGATATAGATGGTGTGCAGGCGTATTACGAACTCAGTGCAAATAGTGTGAATAATCCATTTTCTTTGAATGACTTCGACAATATTCATCTTCCATTAAGTTTATGAACTCGAATTCAAATGTAGGGTTTTATGGCAAATTGCCCGCTGCAGGAGATTTTATTTCTAGGAACTTACCGCAAGAATTTATCAATCCTTGGGATAATTGGTTGCAGGATTGCCTCGTTGAAAGTCGTGAACATCTTGGAAAAAATTGGTTGAATACCTATCTAAGCAGTCCAATATGGCGATTCTTATTAGGTTCAGGGCTTTGTGGTAGTAAATCAGTAGTGGGCATTATTATGCCAAGTGTTGATAAAGTAGGGCGTTATTATCCACTTACAATTGCCGCCATAATTGAACATTCCCCTCAAGTTCCTTTTTTATTTTCATCTCGAAATGATTGGTTTGAGCAACTTGAAGATGTCGCGTTGATGGGGTTGGAAAACACGCTTGATGTTGAGCGTTTTGATCAATTTATTCGAACTATCCCGTCCTTTTCTACCGTATCACCTAATTTTTCTAAAAATACTTTTAAGTTTGAATACAGCTTATGGATTAACGTAGGTTTAGAGCATTCAACCCCTTCAGTGAAGTTAGCTTATCGAGGTTTGCCGCCTGCGAGTTGTTTTTCTAATCTGTTAGCAGGAGGAGAGATCGATAATGAAAACGAGCTTATCGATTTTGAAATGGTCTGTAACGTGGTTGCCAATAAGCCCCCCATAATTAAACCTCGTTGGTTTTCATGGGCGGTCTCTGACACTGGAAAAACTCGTAAATACAATGAAGATTCCATATTAAATAAACCAGAAATTGGCTTATGGGCAGTTGCCGATGGAATGGGGGGGCATAAAGCTGGTGATGTTGCTAGTCAACTAATTGTTAATTCGCTAGATAGTTTACTGCTAGACGATGGATTAGAAGCGCGTATTAACGCAGTCAAAAATTGTTTGCACCAAGTGAATAACGAATTACGTCTTTTTGCTCTTCAAAAATATAACAATAATATCGTCGGTAGCACTGCAGTTGTTTTGCTTTGTGAATCGAGTCGTTGTGCAGTTTTATGGGCGGGTGACAGCCGATTATATCGCTTTAGAAATAATCAATTGCAGCAACTCACCCAAGATCATTGTTTCACTAATGAAAATTTCGATTTTGATTCGGTTGTCAAAAACACGAATGTCATTACAAGAGCTGTAGGTGGTCATGATGTGTTGGATTTAGATGTGAAAATGACAAATATCATTGAAGGAGATGTTTTTTTATTATGCAGTGATGGTTTGGACAAAGAAATAAGTTTCCATGAAATTGAATTTATTATGAGAACTAATCCACCTGAAAAGGTTGTAAATAGCTTATTTTTTAAAGCGTTAGAACGTGGTGGGCGAGATAATATAAGCCTTATTATCGTTGCACCTGAGATTAACTAATGTCCGAAACGACTAAAGGTAATTTTTATGTGAGGCAAATACAGGCTTTCACCACAATAGAGTAAAGAGCAAAAAACCTGCATTGTTCAACTATGCATTCAACGCTTTCAAAATCGCCTG
>CAIRCR010000208.1 GCA_903877065.1 uncultured Pseudomonadota bacterium | reverse complement strand
GTTTTCTGTTGCATTTCATGACTCATGTTTGAAAGAAAATCTGATTTCATTTGTGTGGCATTTTCAGCAAGTTCTTTTGCTTCACGAATTTCATCGGCAATTTGCGTTGCCAATGTAATATCACGAACTGACGCACACGCACAAATTCCTCGCCCACCAACGTCCGGTAAATAACTCAAACTGACTTCGACTGGGAATTTCGTTCCATCTTTGCGAATACCATTGAAAAAAAGTCCAGTAACGGTGGTTTTTTCCTGCTCGTTTGATTGCTTATTTGCACGAATATTTGCAGGGATAAGAATATCAACATTTTTCCAGTCTAATTCACCATCTTCATAACCAAAAATTTGTTCGGATTTTGGATTGCAAAGAATAATTTCGCCCTTTTCATTAACGACAATAATTGCATCAGGTGCTGATTCAACAATGCCTCGAAACCAGGCTTCAGTATCTTGAAGTTCTAATTGCTGCATTTCCATTTCGACGGTTTGTTCTTCAAGTTGAGCCGATTGTGCTGACATTCGCTCTGATTGCGCGAGTGTTTCTTGAAGCAAACGTTTCGTGTCGTTATTTCGCTCAAGAATTTCCATGCTCATCGCTAAATTTGGCATTAGCGCGTCAAGTAATGCGATTTCAGCAGGAGAGAAGGCTTGTTGAAATGATGCAAGTTCCAAAACACCGACAAGATGATCGATATGCAAAATCGGCAAAACCAAAATACTGCGCGGAGTTGCTTCGCCTAAACCAGAACTAATTTTGATGTAATCATCGGGTGGATTTGTGAGGGTAATCGGTGCTTTCTCCAACGCACATTGACCCACTAAGCCTTCACCAATTAGAAAATTCTGATTCAAGTTTTTGCGCTCACGGTAACCGTAACTGCCAACTAAATTTAATTTGCCATCGGTATGAACATAAAAAACACCGTATCCCATCTTCATTAATGGACACGCAACAGTCATGAATTTTTGTGACAACTCGTGAAAAGTTTCGGCTTGTTGTAATTCGGCAGAAATGGTGACTACGTTTTCTTTAACCCAACGTTGCATATCCATAGAAATACACACGTTTTGCAATACAGCAATCGAACGAGCAACAGCCCCTATTTCGTTTGGATAATCCAAATCTGGAATTTCAATATCTAATTTTCCGTTTGCTAAATGTTCAACCGTTTTTTGTATGCGGTTAATCGGAGCAGAAATAGAACGCCCACTCAATACACCAAATAAGCCACTAAATACCAATCCAAAAAACATGAGCAATAGCAAAAGTTTTTGATTGTTTTCAGTCAGTTGTTCAAGTAAATCTATCGTTTGGTGTGAGCTAGCATCTTTAGCGCGAGCCATTTTTGTCAATGTATCGTCTACTGAATTGATATTCGTGACAAATTCATCACTTGAGATAAATTCAATCGCTTCAGTTTGTTGCTTATCTTCTTTATGTACGAGTGAAATTGTTTTTTCAACATTGTGTCGATAATTTGCATAAAGCCTATCGAATTCAGATAACAATTTTTTGCCTTCGTCATCTGTGATGGTTTTACGCGCTTCGTCAAGCTCAGTTTGTAAAGTAACAATTGCTTTATCGAGTCGCTGGCTCGCTTTTTCATGTGCTGTTGGCGTTGTGGCAAGCACTATTTGGCGTAAACTTCGCTCAATGTAGATGAGATTGATCTCGGTCTCTTTGATATGCGAAACACCGAGTAATTGGCTGTAATACATCGCCTTTATTTCTTTGCTGATTAAATTCATGTTATTGCTAGAATTTAATCCAATAAGTAAAGTGGTAATCAAACCTAAGCTAAAACCTAAAAATAGTTTTGTTGTTAAATTTCTTTTTTCTAACATTGACATGAATCGTTTCATTTTTTTGTCTAAATTTGATGTTATTTGGTGTCGGTTAAGAAGCACACGCATTTTATGCCGCTTATATTAAAATAGTGCGGCGACATGAAATTATTAAATGAAAATTTAACTACTTCTTATTTTTCAACGCATGACTGGCTAAATTTTTTCCTAAATCCCAAATAGAACCACCAATTTTATGTGTATCTGCAATGGTTTTATCAAATGCACCGATAATTTTATCGTGGTCTTTTTGGTTTAAATTCAAGGGTGGTAGCAATTTCACGACGTTCATGCCATGACCTGCAACTTGGGTTAAAATGTGATGTTCTTTGAATAACGATGATTAAATACTTGAATAAGGTTAACGTTTG
>CAIRCR010000207.1 GCA_903877065.1 uncultured Pseudomonadota bacterium | reverse complement strand
CAGGAAACCAAGATAGGTGAATGGCTGGACAACCTGAATGTCACAGGCAAGGCCAAGATCCAGACAGCCAAAGGCAGCACATACAATCCCTGGAAAGGTTTGGGACAGAACTCTTTCAACTTGAATTAGTGAGATATTTTCTCCACCGGTGACGATTAGATCATCGGCGCGACCAATAACTTTTAACTTTCCATCATTGATTTCGCCAAGATCTGATGTCAAGAAGTAGCCGTTTTTAAATTTAGCGCTCCAGCCAGTTGGATCATTTAAATAAGTGGTTGCCAGATTCGCGCTAGAAATCTTAATCAAACCGTCTTGATCAATTGCAATTGAAGTATCGCCAATTGCTACGCCGTCATAAACGCATCCGCCACAAGTTTCAGTCATTCCGTAACTTTCCACAATATTGATACCAGCATCGCGCGCCTGGTCGGCTAACTTGCTATCTAGCGCTGCGCCACCGACAAGAACTGCTTTCGCGGAAAGTAAGTGTTCTAGTAAATGGCTATCACCATTTAACGATCGGAAGAGTTGGGTCGGAACAATCGCCGTGAAATCTGCATATGGATAAGCGCCCGTTATTTGCCTGGCATCGATCGCAGTTGTTCCAAGTTCCAAGCTACGCATTAATACATTTATGCCGGCGATATGAGTTAGCGGCAATAAGAGCGACCAAGTTTGGCCAGCTTCGGCACCAAAGAAATTATTGGTAGCTCTGGCACTAGCCAAAAGTGCCGCTGCAGAAAGTCCTACTTCTTTTGCATCCCCCGTAGATCCGCTAGTGGAAACGACAAGAGCAATTTGAGATGGGACGGCCTTGGCAGAAATTGGAGCCAAGGTCAGCGCTGGGCCTTCACCTTTGATGGCTTTATCCAGGTGCGCGCGCAATTGCGCGAGGGTCCATGTGGGATCGATCGCGCAAATCTCTCGTTGTGACGACATCTCCATTGCACGCGTAGGCTATCGCTCGTAGTCGTCGATGGAGGAATCGTGAGCAAGCCGATCAAGCGTGAATTTGGCAACCGTGCCGTCCCTGCCTGGACAACAGGCGCAGGTGGCGAGAAATTTACAGATATCACCTATCAAGTGGGTGACGGCATGGCCAAGATTGCAATCAACCGCCCAGAAGTACGTAACGCATTTCGTCCGCAAACGATTATTGAATTGCAAGAAGCTTTCTCGCTAGCGCGTGATAACTCTGATGTCGGTGTAATTATCTTTACCGGTACTGGTGATGAAGCATTCTGTTCTGGCGGAGATATCAGCGTGCGCGGAGATGATGGATACCTCGGTGATGATCGGCTTGCTCAAAAAGGTATCGGCCGCTTAAATGTTTTAGATCTGCAGAGTCAAATCCGTCGCACACCTAAGCCAGTTGTCGCAATGGTTGCTGGCTGGGCGATCGGCGGTGGACATGTTCTACACGTTGTTTGTGATTTAACAATTGCTGCAGATAACGCCAAGTTTGGTCAGACCGGTCCGATGGTTGGTTCATTCGATGGTGGTTACGGTTCAGGTTTACTTGCAGCAAATGTTGGCCAGAAGAAAGCGCGCGAAATCTGGTTTATGACCCGTCAATACGATGCGCAAGAAGCGCTCGCCATGGGCCTTGTTAATACTGTTGTTCCTTTAAAAGAGTTAGAGGCCGAAACTGTTTCTTGGTGCCGCGAGATGTTACGTAATTCTCCGTTAGCACTTCGCTTATTGAAATCTTCCATGAACGCAGCCGATGATGGCTTAGCTGGAATTCAGCAATTAGCAGGCGATGCAACTTTGCTCTTTTACTTAAGCGAAGAGGGCCAAGAAGGTCGCGACGCTTATAAAGAAAAGCGCGCTCCCGATTTCGGAAAGTTCCCAAAGCGTCCCTAACTTTGGCTAAATAAATATGTCGCTTGAACTCTTCTCCACGATGCGCGTGGTTGCGCTGGCGACCAAGACCAATTTCCGGGGTATCAATACTCGTGAAGTTGCACTCTTTAAAGGTGATGCTGGTTGGGGAGAATTTTCTCCATTCGTTGAATACCAACCAAGTGAATGCGTGCCTTGGTTGCTTTCGGCAATAGAGGCGGCGAGCAAACCTTGGCCAGAACTACATCGCAGCAAGGTAAAGGTAAATGGAACTATTCCTGCGTTAAATGCGCCAAGTGATCTCGAAAGAATTATTGAAACATTTCCGGGTGTAAATACTTTTAAGGTAAAAGTGGGCGAAAACTTAAGCGAAGATATTGCTCGCCTTGCCAAAGTTAAATCACTCCGCCCAAACGCTAAATTGCGTATCGATGTAAACGGCAGTTGGAGTGTTGCAACTGCAATTACCAACTTGCGCGCGATCTACGAAAATATTGGAGCCATTGAATACGTGGAGCAACCCTGCCAGAGCGTCGAAGAGCTGCGTGATCTTAAGGCAAAGTTAAAAGTTAATATTCCGATCGCTGGCGATGAAGTCCTAAGAAAATCAGCAGATCCATTTAAAGTTGATTTAAGCGACGCTATTGATATCTTGGCGCTGAAAGTGCAACCACTTGGTGGAATTGCTCGTGCTCATAAATTGGCACAGCATCATAAATTACCAATCGTTGTTTCAAGCGCGCTGGAAAGCGCTGTGGGAATTTCCCACGGGTTGGCACTGGCCGCATCCTTTGGAGAAATCAACTTTGATTGCGGACTTGCCACAGGATCTCTACTTTCAGCAAACGTTGGCTCCTTGCCGATCGTTAACGGAGAAATTGAAGTCAAGCGGATTGAGCCAAACTTTGACGGATTAGAAGTTTCGCCAGATAGATATAAATGGTGGCAAGATCGCCTCATGAAGACTTGGGAGCTAATCGCATGAACCAAGCCACCAAACTTGCCCGCGTGATTGTGCGTCAAATCCTTGAAGCAGGAATCACCGATGCAGTCATCTCACCAGGGTCACGTAATGCACCATTATCGCTAGCTTTAGTAACCGCTCAAGATCTAGGTTTGATTAAATTACATATTCGTATCGATGAACGTACTGCTGCTTTTTATGCCCTTGGTCTAGCTAAAGCGACAGAACGTCCGGTGCCGGTTATTTGCACCAGTGGTACCGCAGTTGCGAATTTCCATCCGGCAGTTCTTGAGGCTTCACATTCAAATATTCCGCTATTTGTAATCACCGCAGACCGTCCCGCTGAGCTTCGTCGCACAGGTGCCAATCAAACAACTGAACAAGCCAGAATCTTTGGAAGAGCAGTCCGCTACTTTGCTGATGTTTCAGGTGCTGCTTATCCGCTGGAGCTTCCGCTGAATGCTTTGCAGACCGGACCAGTTCATCTAAATGTGCAATTTGAAGAACCGTTAATTGGCGACACAGATTCCTCTTGGTTGGATGGGCTGCAAGTTACTCCACCTCGCAAATTTGATCGGAAAAAAGCTGGCACATTAGCTAGTAAATCCACACGCGGTTTGTTGGTCATCGGACATGATCGTGGCGGGTTAGCAGTGGCAGATGTTTCTAAATTTGCCAAGGAATTGGGATGGCCGATTTTAAGTGAAGATCCTTTAACTATTCCGAGCGCTTGCGCTCATGCAAGTTTATTTCTAACATCGACAACAATCGTTAAAGATTTAGCGCCCGATACTGTGATCGTAATTGGGCGAACTACCTTGTCACGTTCGGTGAATGCGCTGATTAAGCAAGCGCGCGCTACTTTTGTAATTGACCCACGTATTGCCACAGTTGATTCTGATCGAATGGCAGAGAAGAAATTTACCGATATACCTGAGCTCTACACCGCAACAGCTGATCCAGAGTGGATGGCCAAGTGGGCTAAGTATTCGGAGCGAACATCTAAAGTTGTTAAAGAGATTTCTGAATGGTCTGAACCGTTAATCGCTCGCGAAATTTCACAATATTTGCCTGATGGCGCTGCGCTATTTATCGCATCATCGCGTCCAATTCGCGATATCGAAGCCTTTGGCGCCGCACGCAGCGGAATCAAAACTTTTGCCAATCGCGGCCTAGCCGGAATCGATGGAAATATTTCTACCGCACTTGGAATTGCCACCGCTAATAGCGCAACTTATGCAGTCCTGGGAGATCTCGCCTTTCTGCATGACATCACCGGATTAATCCATCGCGAGGAAATTAACCTGCGAATCTTTGTGATCAATAACGATGGGGGTGGAATCTTCTCTACCTTGCCACAACGTGGAGTTACCGGGTTTGAACAAGTATTTGGGACTCCACACGGTTTGGACCCTGCCGCAATAGCAACTGCGATGGGAATTGATGCGAAGACAATCGCATCAGCCGAGCAGCTTCGGGAAGAGATTAAGAAACCCGTATCAGGAATAAGCGTGGTTGTCTGCTTGGGCAAAGTTGGGATTGGGTAAAACAGACAGATTTGAAAAATTACACGTTCCCCGAAGCGAATCGTGCGATTTTGTCAGCGTTATATTTGCCACCATATTATGCAATTTTGAACGATGATAATGCTGGCGATTTGTTGCTGAGATTGAAGCACTTGCTCGCACAAAATATAACGCTGATTCAAACGCGATTAAAAAATTTAACTGCTGTACAAGCGCGTGAATTTTTAGAAATCGCTTATCCACTTTGTTTAGCACATGAAGCGTTATTGCTCGTAAATTCAGCCACTGCGAATGCGTTTAAAATGCCTTGTGATGGCATACATTTAACCAGTCGTGATTTGTTGGCACTTAATTCGCGCCCTGAAAATTTACGTTGGTTGAGTGCATCTTGTCACAATCAAGCAGAATTGAGATACGCTGAAAAAATAGGGGTTGATTTTGTTGTCCTCTCACCCGTGTTGCTAACAGAAACACATCCTGATGAAAAAGCGTTTGGCTGGGCGAATTTTAGTGAATGGGTCAACGAATGTAATGTTCCCGTTTATGCTTTGGGTGGCATGAACAAATCAGATTTAGAAACCGCTCGATTTTTTGGTGGGCAAGGAATTGCTGGAATTAGAGCATTTGGGTAAAACGAAAAAGCCGATTTGTTAAACAAATCGGCTTTTTTACAATTTTTGCTACGAACTCAACGTCACGCTACAAAAACCGAGGCGTTGCGTAATTTCTTCATTGCATTTTGCTCTAACTGTCGAATGCGTTCAGCGGAAACATTATATTTTTCTGCTAATTCTTGCAACGTGAGCTTCTTTTCAATCAGCCAACGGCTCGTCAAAATATCTAAACTGCGTTCATCAAGTGTTTTTAAAGCCGTCGCCAACGAATCTTGTTCACGTCCAGTCCAGTCGGATGCTTCCAATAATTCCAACGGATCCGCATGATATTTTTGTAAATAATTGACAGGCGCGGTGTAATTTTCGTCGTTGTCATCATTTGGCATATCAAACGAAACATCGTGACTACTTAATCGTTTTTCCATTTCATAAACATCAGTCACATTGACATTTAAATCAGCTGCAATCGCTTTTGCGTCTTCATGCGTCAGCCAATTCAAATCTTTTTTCATTTTGCGTAAATTAAAAAATAATTTTCGTTGTGCTTTTGTGGTGGCAACTTTGACGATGCCCCAATTTTTAATCACATATTCATGAATTTCAGCTTTAATCCAATGAACGGCAAAGGATACCAAACGCACGCCCATGTTAGGATCGAAACGTTTAACAGCCTTCATTAAACCAACATTGCCTTCTTGAATAATATCGGGCATCGAAAGCCCATAACCGCTGTAACCTCGTGCAACATGAACTACAAAACGCAAATTTGTCATCACTAATTGACGAGCGGCATCTAAATCCCCCTCATCACGAAAACGTAACGCAAGTTCACGCTCTTGTTCACTGGTTAATTGCGGCATTTGACGGACTACATTCAAGTAAGTATCAAATGTTCCAACTGATAAATTTGTGGGTAAAACCAAAGCGTTTGTCATTTTTTATACCTCATGTCTAGGGTGTGTCAGATTTCGGGTCGCTATGTACACCAATTCGATGAAAATTTTAGATTTAATCCATGCCCGTTTTGCGAGGCTTGAATTAGTCATCTACTGTTTGTTTGCTGTGGAATTTTGTAATTGTCAAAAACAACTACGAAATTAAGTTAGATTTTAACTCAGCAGTTGAATTAAAACGAGTTTGTTTAGGGTTACGCGTATTTCATTTGTGTTGATCGTATTTTTCGGTAGATTTTAGAAATTTGAACGGTATTGCGGCATAAGTAAAAATATTTTAAATCAAATAATTAAATTTTTTTATAGCACTAAATATTGAGTAAGAATCTTTTTTTCAAGAGGTTAAGTCACAATAATTTCACCACCACGATTTCGCGCACTTACCACGCTAAATCGCAATGGTGTTTGAGCAAAAACTTTTCGTGCTTGTTCAACAATGCGTTCTGCAACGTCATTTCCCTCAATTAAACAAAATCCAGTCGGTCCCCATGACGTTTGTCCAATCGCAACGGCATTATTTTCTATCAACCACTGCATTGCACTCGCCACGTCAACACTCGTAAATACACCACCTTGCGCGGGGGCAAAATGCTCACCTACCGTGCGTTGTAATTCAGTAATTACTTCACCAAATCGAATCAAATCATTTTCTGCAATCGCAGGCAGAGCTTGCATTAACAATAAGTAACTCAAGCGTTCTGCATCACGACGTGGAAAAGGTGGTAACGTTTTGAATGCCTGAATTTCTTGTTGACCATGCAAACCTTGCCAGCGTTGATCAAAAACTAAAATGAATCGCCAATTTTCGGGAACATCAAAATGTGCGAGCATTGGCGGAGTTATTGTATTTTCGCCACGTCCACCGTCAACAACAAAACCCCCTTGCTCAAAAACACCGATGCCAATGCCAGAACGCAAACCACGATCCATCAATGCGGCAATGTCACGCACATTTAAGTTTAAATCGTAAAAAGCGTTCAAGCCCGCACCAATGGCTAAAGCCATTTGTGTACCCGAACCCAAACCGACGTGTTCAGGAATTGCTTGAATAATTTCGATTTGTACGCTGTTTGAAACATCAAACGCCTGGCAAAATGCGTCTAAACATTTTTTCGCACGGTTGTTAGAAACGACTTGTTTTTCAGCGGGTGTAATTACTAAATGTGTAATGGGGTCATCAAGTGCAACGCCGATGCTTCCAAAATGACGACCTAACGCACCACTCAAATCTAAAAAACCCATGTGCAACCGTGCAGGCGCAATAACAGAAACAGAAGAAAACGAAGACATGCGTCACTCATCAAAAATGAAAAATTACAAACGCGTTTATTGAGCCGCTGAATTTAAACCCAGCGACCATAATTTTAATGACGACTTTCTGCTGGTAAAGAACTCGCTTCTATATCAAGATCACCATAACCCAAACGTCTGTGAAATAGTTCCAGCAATAACGACCAACTTTGCAATGCTAGGGCTGGATCATAACGAGGACCTTCATCACGCATAAAGGCGTGTTGACCATTAACTTCATGCCAAGTAAAACGCGCACCAACTTCTTCAAGTCTTGCTTTGAGAAGATTTCGACCTTCAAGAGGAATGTGCGGATCCTGACGACCCCAAATGTGCAACAATTCACCTTTAATTTCACCTGCTCTGTCCAATGAATTATCGTTTGTGCCTGCGCCTAAACCTCTTTTATGAATATCTGTAGCATAAAAACAAGTTGTTGCCAGTACATCTGGATTCATCGCCGCACGGAATGCTAAATGCCCACCAATACAAATCCCCATCACACCAAGTCGCCCCGTGCAGTAATCCAAGGTTTTGAGATAATCAAGTACCGCACGCGCATCACTGTCATAAGAAGAAAGCTCTTTGGTAATTTTGTGTGCATTACCACGAGTTGTTCCTTCTTCATCATAAGCAAGTACGCTGCCTAAAGGTTCAAGTTCATGATAAATTTCTGGGCAAGCAACAACAAATCCATGTCCAGCAAGCATTGCCGCTGTGCGACGAATCGGTGCAGTCACTTGAAAAATTTCTGAAAACATCAAAATACCTGGGTATTTTCCAGGAGCTACAGGGCGAAAAATATGCGCTCGCATAGTGCCTGTTGGTGTTTCCAAATCTGCAATTTCGTTATCTCTGATAATCATGTTTTTTTCCTTATTTTGAGTATTTTTATTGAAATTCAATGTGTTAATTCAACGTAAGAGAATTACACAAGATTGTTATGGAATATGCCGATAAATCAAATCGTTTCAGACGCGGCAAAATCCACATAAACGTCTAAACTTTGTAACGCATTCACCTTTGCAACAGGCAAATTTTCACCTAAATGCCAACGCTTTAAGGCATCACGCTTATTTGCGCCCGTGATACAAAAAAACAAGGTTTGCGTATTACTGAGTGCTTTTGCACTTAATGTAACGCGCTCTGCAGGCGGTTTTGGTGAATCATAAATCGTATGCACAAGCGCGTTTTCATCATAAATATCGTTTGGAAATAAACTTGCTGTATGCCCGTCTTCACCCATGCCAAGCAACACAACATCAAACGGCAACGCATCTTGAACAATCAATCGGTAAGCGACAGCACTTTCTTCTGTTCCCAATTCTGTTTGTATATCGAAAATTTGATTTTTAGGAATGGCTACGTTATCCAAAAAAGTATTTGCCGCCATTACGCTATTTCTATCTGTATGATTTACGGGCAAACAACGCTCATCTCCATGATAAATAAACCACTTTGACCAATCCGCGTTACTTTTCGCAAGCAACCAATAAACGTTTGCAGGTGTCGATCCACCCGCTAAAACAAACTTAAATTTGCCACGTTTCAAAATCGCTTCTGTTGCTTGCTCTAAAATTCGGTTGCAAAGCGTTTGTGCAACTTTTTCAGCAGTTTCTAATCGATGCCATCGGAGTTTACTTTGCATGTACTAGACTCAGGAGTTAAGGATGTTCGCCAGCCTTGGCATTCTTTATCAAATAATCTACTGTCTTCAGGTCCCCACGAACCAGCGGGATAAGTTGCCACATAATCGCGCTCTGTTGCCCAAACTTGTAAAATGGGGTCAACAATTTTCCACGCATTTTCAACTTCATCAAAACGTAAAAACAATGATCTATCACCTTTCAAAACGTCCAGCAATAAATCTTCATAAGCATCAATGGCTTTTTCGTCGGAATGGCGAAAACTTGCGTCCAATGAGCTGGTACGTGTTTTCATTTCTAAACCAGGTTCTTTGACCGTCATTTCCATGCGAATACATTCTTCGGGTTGAATGCCTAATATCACCCAATTGCGATCTACAGCGTTATGAGCGACGGTGTCACGGAAAAATTGTAACGGTGGATGACGAAAACAAATTGAAATCACAGATTGCGCTTTTTTCATACGTTTGCCAGTGCGTAAATACATCGGCACACCACGCCATCGCCAATTATCAATATACAATTTCATTGACGCATACGTTTCGGTAATGCTGTCAGCAGGAATGTGTGCTTCTTGCAAATAACCATTCACCTTTTCGCCATTAACCACACCGCTTGCATATTGAGCGCGATAGGCATGACCATGAACAGCTTCTTTAGAAATGGGGCGAATTGATTTTAAAACTTTTACTTTTTCATCACGCAAGCCTTCTGCTTCCATTGAAACAGGCGGTTCCATCGTAACTAATGTTAATAATTGCAACAAATGACTTTGCAACATATCTCGCATTGCACCTGAGCCGTTGTAATAATCGCCACGACTGTCAATACCAATGCTTTCGGAATGTGTAATTTGAATATGGTCGATGTAATTTCGATTCCATAACGGTTCGAGCATTACGTTTGCAAATCGAAACACCAACACATTCTGCACGGTTCCTTTGCCTAAATAATGATCTATACGGTAAATTTGTTCTTCTGTTAAATACTGACTAATACGGCGTTGCAACGCTCGTGCGCTTTCTAAATCATAACCAAACGGTTTTTCAATTACCGCACGTCGCCAACCCGCTGATTCGTCAAATAACTTATTTTTGCTTAATTGCTCCATAACCTGCCCAAAATCAGACGGACTAATGGATAGATAAAAAGCTATATTTTTGGAAAATTGTGTTTGTTCAAGCGTTGTTGCTAGCTCACTGTAACTTTGCGGCTGTTGCAAATCACCAAAGTGATAATGCAAACGTGCCGCAAAATTTTGAAACGTTTTTTCGTCAAAAGCGTCTTTTATTTTGATTTGAATCATCTCTTTGACTTCGGAAATCCACTTTTCTTGCGTCCATTCGCGTCGTCCGATAGCGACAATTTTCGTACCTTCAGGCAATTGCCCTGCTTCATCCAAATGATAAAAAGCAGGCATCAATTTAATGCGTGATAAATTACCTGTCGCACCAAAAATCACATAAGTACACGATTCAGCATTCATACTTGGGACTCCAAAGTCAAAGAAATTAAAAATAATTAAACATTATAAGTTGTGGCGGCAACATCACCACTATGACCGATCCAATCCGTGTGAAAAAATTCACCACGCGGCTTGTCGATACGTTCATAAGTATGCGAACCAAAATAATCGCGTTGTGCTTGCAGTAAATTCGCAGGTAATTTTTCAGTGCGATAACCATCAAAATAAGCTAATCCCGATGAAAAAGTTGGTGTTGGAATACCTAATTGAATTCCTAAAATGACTGCTTTACGCCAACCTACTTCTGATGTTTTCATCACATTGGCAAAAAAGTCATCAAACAACAAATTTTCTAACTCATGATTATTGCTGTAAGCCTGTTTAATGTTAGTTAAAAACTTACTGCGAATGATACAACCGCCGCGCCACATCAAAGCAATATCACCGTAATTGAGTGCAAATTTGTATTCTTTTGACGCTTCACGCATTAAACGGAATCCTTGCGCGTAAGAAATCACTTTTGCTGCATAAAGCGCGTCATAAATGGCGTTAATCATTTCTTGTTTTTCGCCTCTACCGCCAAATGTTGCAACAGGTCTTTTTGGTAAAATTCTGGCAGCTTGTACGCGCTCTGCTTTGTGCCATGACAAACAACGTGCAAATACAGCTTCACCAATCAACGTCAATGGAATGCCTAATTCTAAAGCATCAATCCCTGTCCATTTTCCAGTGCCTTTTTGTCCCGCAGTGTCTAAAATTTTGGTTAAAAGTGGCTGACCATCGTCGTCTTTATATCCCAAAATATCAGCGGTAATTTCCATCAAATACGAACCTAATTCGCCTTTATTCCATTCGATAAAAATGTCACGGATTTCGTCAACGCTCAATCCTAAGCCTTCTGAAAGTAGTTGATACGCTTCACAAATTAACTGCATATCACCATATTCGATGCCGTTGTGAACCATTTTGACGTAATGCCCTGCCCCGTTATCGCCAACCCAATGACAGCAAGGCTCGCCGTCAACTTTGGCAGCAATTGCTTGAAAAATCGGTTTCACTGTCGCCCATGCCGCGCGATTACCGCCTGGCATCATTGACGCGCCATAATGTGCGCCTTCTTCGCCACCTGAAACACCCATGCCGATAAAGTTCAAGCCTTTTTCGTTCAATTCCGCAACACGACGATTTGTATCGGTGTAAAGAGAATTTCCACCGTCTACAATAATGTCGCCTTCTGACAATAATGGAACTAATTTGTCGATATAAAAATCAACAACTTCTCCTGCTCTCACCATCATGAATACAACACGCGGTGTTTGCAAATTATCAACCAATTCCTGTAATGAATGTGTGCTGATAATTTCTGCATTTTCAATTGCGGCTGTTTTTTCGGCTTCAGCCTCAACAAACGCATCGGCAACGCCTTCCGTATATTCATAAACGGCAACCTTAAAACCGTGATCTCGAATGTTCAAAGCCAAGTTTTTACCCATTACCGCTAAACCAACCATACCAATTTGTGCTTTCATTTTGCTGTTTCCTGTCATTTGTAATAGATGTGAAATTTAACGCGCGGGCATCTTAGCACGTTAACGGTTAAAAAATAATTTCGCTGCATCAACATCACGACAAATTTGCATTTGTAATTGTTCGAGCGAATTAAAACGCATTTCTTGTCGTAGCTTGTGTTTAAACTGCACACTAACGTAACGACCGTAAATATCTTGATTAAAATTAAATAGATGTGTTTCTAAAATAACTTTATTACTTCCCTCAATCGTCGGGCGAATACCAACATTTGCGACACCTTGAAATTTAAGGTTATCAATACCTGTCATCGTCACAGCAAATACGCCACGAATTGGTGTATTTCGACGTAACAATTTAATGTTTGCCGTCGGAAAACCTAATGTTCGTCCAAGTTTGTCGCCTTGCGCGACGCGTCCACAAATCGAATAATCTTCTCCTAATAATCGTTTGGCTTGTGTTAAATCGTCGGCATCGAGCGCATCACGAATAAGCGTACTGCTAACACGCAAATCGGCTAATTGATACGATTCAGATTTTTCTACAGAAAAGCCAAACAATTTTCCGCGCTCTTGTAACAATTTGAAATTGCCTCGACGCGCTTTGCCAAAATGAAAATCGTCACCGATAACCAAATGTTTGACGTTGAGTTTAGAAACTAAAATGTTTTGAATAAATTCTTCGGGTTCGTAATCGGCTAAAGTGCGATTGAAACGCACGATAACAACGTTATCAATAGGCTGTGAATCTAACGCCAGTATTTTTTCGCGCAAACGCATCAATCGTGATGGTGCATTATCGCCCAAAAAATATTCCAGCGGCTGAGGTTCAAACAACATAATTACCGTTGGTAAATCAAGTTTTCGCCCGTGTACGGCTAACGTTTCAATGACAGCGCGATGTCCTAAATGTACCCCGTCGAAATTACCAATCGTCAACACACATCCGCGTGAAAAAAGCGAAAGATTAGAAAAGCCTCGAATTAAACGAATCATGAAAAGTGAACTTAAAAAAACGATAATCAAAAAAAAGCCCTGTGAGCAAACTCACAGGGCTTATCACCAACGTTCAATACATGAAATTATTTCATCATTGATTTTTTGAACATACTGTCCAATTTGCTGTTAGTGTCTTGTGCGTATTGTGCAGCACGGTTTGCAGCTGATTCAGCAGCAGCAGCGCGTGAAGCTGCATCAGCAGCCGCACTTTGTGCGCTACTTGCGTCAGCAGATGCTTGAGCAACAGAAGTTTTCAATCCATCAACTTGTGATTGCAAATGTTTAATATCATCAGTGCTTGCACAGCCAACAACAACACTAGCAACCAAAGCGATCATTGATAATTTAACGATTTTTTTCATGAGATTTTCCTTTTAAAATGAGAACTTAACGAGATTTTTTACAACAAAAACAACAAATAACTGTGGTTAATTCTAACCATCCACAGTCACATTTTCCAGCTTTATTTTATTTTAACAAGCGTTCCAGTATCAACTAATTGGCTTAAATGGTCAATTTGCGAGTTCGTTAAAGCAATGCAACCGTGTGTCCAATCAAACACTTCATGCACCCTTGCATCAGCACTGCCTAAACCATGAATCCCAATCTGTCCGCCCAATGGCGTGTCTTGTGGTGGAATTTGATTCAGCTGATGCGCGTGAATAATTCGATTGTACGCGACCTCATTGATGACACCCTTTTCTAAGGCTTTTTCTGCGTCTTCAACTGAAGGGTACGTCAGACCAAAAAAGCGGCGAAACATACTTTTGTCACCAATCCACCCAATATGATATTCACCGTGCGGCGTAATATTATCACCACGATGGGTTTTAAAACCTGCACCACCGCGACCAATCGCGATACTTTCGAGCGTTTCAACAGTGTTGTCACCTTTTTTAACTTCAATTTTTTTAGCTTTTGTATCAATCAACAACCAAATTTGGTTCGGATAAATCTCCGTCGCCGCAATCGCAGAAACGGCAAATAAACTCGAACATAACAATAAATAAGCGCGTAACATATTTCCTCGGCACTAAAAGCAAATCTTGGTGTATATTTAACCACACTTTGACAATTATTTTCGAGGATTATTATGCACATAAAAACGATACTTACTCAAACTTATCAAGATCAAAATCCTGGCACTTCTGGTTTACGCAAGAAAGTAAAAGTGTTTAAACAGGTGGGATATTTGGAAAATTTTGTGCAATCTATTTTTGATGTGTTGCCAGATTATCAAGGTAAATCCCTCGTTATTGGCGGCGACGGACGCTATTTCAATCGTGAAGCGATCCAAATTATTATCAATATCGCGGCAGCAAATGGTTTTGGTGAACTAATTATTGGGCAAAATGGTCTGCTTTCAACACCAGCCGCCTCACACATTATTCGTAAATACGGCGCATTCGGTGGCTTAATTTTATCCGCAAGCCACAACCCTGCTGGTGAAAACGAAGATTTTGGCATTAAGTACAACGTCAGTAACGGTGGACCCGCTCCCGAAAAAGACACATTAGCTTTTTTTGAACGCAGTAAAGTTCTCGAAAATTACAAAATTGCCGACTTGCCAGAAGTCAATTTACACCATGTTGGTACGCAAGAAATTGAAGGCTTGAAAATCACTATCATTGATTCAGTAAATGATTATGCTGAATTGATGCAATCTATTTTTAATTTTGATTTACTCAAACAAAGCATTCAAAACGGTTTTATCTCTTTGTCATTTGATGCGATGAGCGCAATCACAGGACCTTATGCCAAACGAATTTTGATTGATTTACTTGGTGCGCCCGCCGAATCAGTACGAAACGGAACGCCACTTGAAGATTTTGGCGGACATCACCCCGATCCGAATTTGATTCACGCGCACGAACTCGCGGATTTGATGTTTAGCGAAAACGCCCCAACATTTGGCGCGGCTTCGGACGGTGACGGCGACAGAAATATGATTATGGGCAAAGGTATTTTTGTCACGCCAAGCGACAGCTTGGCAATTTTGGCAGCAAACGCCAAGTTGATTCCCGCTTATTCTGCTGGTTTAAAAGGCGTGGCGCGTTCAATGCCAACCAGTCAAGCCGTCGATAGAGTTGCGGCAAATTATAAAATTCCGTGTTATGAAACCCCAACGGGTTGGAAATTTTTTGGTAATTTGCTCGATGCCGACAAAATTACGCTTTGCGGTGAAGAAAGTTTTGGCACGGGATCACAACACGTTCGTGAAAAAGATGGACTTTGGGCGGTGTTATTTTGGCTGAATTTGATTGCGCGTCGTCGTCAATCGATTGCTGAAATTGTGCATGAACATTGGCAAAAATTTGGACGTGATATTTACAGCCGCCACGATTATGAAGCCGTTGAAACCGATATTGCCAATGAAATAATGACGAATTTGCGCGAACAAATTGCAACTTTAACGGGACAAAATTTTGGTGATTATGTTGTGAAATACGCCGATGAATTTTGTTATCACGACTCAATTGATGGCAGCACGAGTGCAAATCAGGGTTTTAGAATTGGCTTTGAAAACGGTTCTCGAATTGTGTTTCGTTTGTCGGGAACAGGAACAGTTGGTGCAACATTACGCATTTACATTGAACGTTTTGAACCCGATGCCACAAAACATAATCAAGATCCACAAATCGCATTGGCTGAATTGATTGAACTCGCAGAACAATTTTGCAAAGTTAAACAACGTACGGGGCGTACTGCGCCAACGGTGATTACTTAATTTACACGTGAACTTAAAATTAACTTTTCTCAATAAATTCCAACGTTCGTTCGGGCAAAATTTCTTTACTTTCACCTTCTAAATACAGCCGCGCATCTTCGTGAACCGTTGACATAAAACGGATTAACTGAATTTCGCGGCGCATTTTTTCTTCAAATTCGGTCGTTTCCCACATTTCATTTAACAGATATTTTGCGTGATGATGAATAGTAAATGCAACGGCTTCGGGTAAATGCGTGTAACTGCTTTGAATAGACGTTTTGAGCTGATCGAGCGAGGCAAGATATTGTTTGTAATCTTTCACGTCTTGTTTACATTTCGTTTTGAACATCAACAATTCTGCGTTGTGTTGCGTTTGCAAAAGGGTTAATTCGTGTTTTAGTTGACGACTACGTTTTTGCAATTCACCGATTAAGGCTTTTTCGGCTAAAACTCGCGCTTCTTTTAACTCGGCTTGCTGCGTTTGATTATCACGTTTCCACGTTAAACTTTCGGTTTTAAGCGACTGAATTGTGGTCACGATATTTAAAAGCCAATTTTTCAACATGATTATTTTTGATTAAGTTTCGAGATTCTGGCGTGCAATTCTAACAGAGCCTGCTCATTTTGTTTCATGCGATAACGGCGATTTTCGGCTTGTAATTGTGAAAAATGATCTTTGGAAAGTTGCGATTTAATACGTCGTAATTCACGTTCAATGGCTTCAGACAGCACGTTAATTTGCTCTTGATTATTTTTTTCGAGAATTTTGTTTCGTTGTCGCTCTTTAAAATAAGTCAGTTGCAGACGCTGAAAATAAAATAAACGATTTCTGTCGGCTTGTCTGTTTTGCATGAATAAAAGCTGACGTTTTCCGCGTTGTTCTGCTGAAAAATAATAAAAAATGACGAGCCAAAACCAGCGCAAAATACCAACAAAACCAATAAATAACAAAATTCCAAAGGCAGAAAATAATAAAAAAATGGCAAATTTCGTAGCGAAAGTCGCAAAAACAATAAAAGCAAAAATTAATAATACTTTCGCAAGCAAAAACAACGGCAAACTCAGCAGTCCCAGCCACAATGCAAACCGAATTAGCATTGACGAGTTAATAATGTGGCGGAATTTCATGCTGTTGTGACGCATCGTCAGGCATTTTTGAAGCCAAACCATTTACGCGCTCGAGCATTGTTTTATACGCTTTTTCAAGGCGATCAACTTGTTGTTGTTGCGCGGCGATAATATCGTCCAAAGTGCTGAGTAAATCATCTTGATAAGCCACTTTTATTTCTAATTCAATCAGGCGATTTTCAATCATTGTTGTATTCCGTTTCAAAATTATTTTTCATTCAACCATTTTAACACGCCAAAACCTGCCGCACGTCCCGTTGCAAAACACGCTGTTAGCAAATAACCGCCCGTTGGAGCTTCCCAATCAAGCATTTCACCCGCACAAAAAATACCCGCCATTTTTTTACACATTAAATCATTGTTCAATTCGTCAAAACAAATTCCACCCGCGCAACTAATCGCTTCATCAATGGGGCGCGGCGCAAGTAGTTTCAACGGTAAAGCCTTCAATGTTTCGCAAACAAGGTTTGCAGAATTTAGTGCATCAACATTTATAACTTCGCGTAACAAACCTGCTTTCACGCCTTCCAATCCCAATTGCCTGCGCCAAAATTGCGAGGTCGATAATTTGCCGCGTGGTTTATTTAATTTGGTAAATAATTCATCAGTCATTTTGTCGGGAAATAAATCGAGTTGAATTATTGCGTTGCCAGATTTAAAAATTTCGTCACGAATTTTCGACGATGCCGCGTAAATTAAGCCGCCCTCAATGCCATTTTCGGTAATCATCAACTCACCTTTTTGTTGAAATTTGCCGAAAATTAAACGTACATTTTTCAACGGTTGCCCCGAAAAACGCTGTTGAAAATAATCACGCCACGCCACGTTGAAACCACAATTTGATGGTTGCAACGTTTCGACATTCAAACCTTGTCCACGCAAAATTGAAACCCACGCACCCGTTGAACCCAATCGCGCCCAACTTCCGCCGCCCAACGCTAAAATTACCGCGTCGGCAAAAATGAGTTTTTCACCATTCGGCGTGTCGAAAATGAGTTTTTGTGTATCGTTATTTTTCCAACCCAACCAACGATGACGCATTTCAAAATGAACACCTTTTGAGCGTAATTGATGCAGCCATGCGCGTAATAATGGCGCGGCTTTCATTTCTTTTGGAAAAATGCGCCCCGACGAACCGACAAACGTTTCAATGCCCAATTCATTGAGCCATTCACGCAAATTCGTTGGTGTGAAGGCGTTTAAATACGGTGCGAGATTGTGTTGTCGTGAACCGTAGCGCGTCACAAACGTTTCAAATTCTTCGGCGTGTGAAATGTTCAAGCCACCTTTTCCAGCCATTAAAAATTTACGTCCAACCGACGGCATCGAATCATAAACGGTCACATCAATGTTGCTTTGACTGAGTATTTCAGCAGCCATTAAACCAGCGGCCCCCGCGCCAATAATTGCTATTTTTTGCATAAATTCGTTATTTTCAAAAACACACTAAACCAACCTGAATTATACGGTATGGCACATTTTCGTTCTTGAACGTTTGGCTGAACTAAAAACTATTCGCGGACCAGTCGAATCAAGTCAGTATCTTCTAAATTAAGTGTAATAACTCGAACCGTAATAAAAATGCACGACCCAACCAAAAAACGCATCAAGCGCGTAAGAAGACGACGACCAAACTTGATCATTGGGCGTGGCGGAAAATACGGTTAAATCAATCGCTAAATTTTGTTGAGAAGTGTCAACTAAACTGGTTAATTCCAACAAATAATCGCGTTTTTAATCAATCTGCGACAAGTTTCAGCAATTTCCTGTTCTTCTTTTTCACTTTGAAGGAACTCATTGCTATGCCCAAACGACACGGCTTTGGAAAATTTGTTTGAACTTTCGATTTTGTTCAGTTGTGCCTCAATCGCTTGTCTTAACGTGCAGTCATCGTAGTATTTGAGAATGAATAATGATTTGGTAATTTTGCCAAATTCTTTCAAGGCTTGATAAAGCGAATGCTGTTTAGAGTAGGAATTTAGCCGTCTGAACAATTGTGAAGCAGATGTGATTTTGAGTTGGATCGTCGCAATGAATCGCAAAATATCGTCGCAGTCATTTTCGATAATACTTTCTCGAATACAGCTCGTTGGTAGCAAAACAAATTCCTGTTCTTCGTAATGTTTTCGCAGCTTGAAAGCATATAAATGTTGTTTATGCAGCCCTTTGATTCTCGGTGCAAATTCCAATCCGAAAAAATAGGTTGAGCCAAAAATGACTTCCGAATAACCGTGTGTGTCGGTCGAATGAATGTCGCTTTTGACTACGTTATATTGTGCATCAAACCATCAATCACATAAGCCACTTCAGGTTCGGCAGAGCTGATAACCGTTGAATAGCACATGAAATTTCGGGCATCTATAAATCCAAACGTGCTAGAACCTTTGTTCTGCCAGAAATACTTGTTTGAATAGTTGGCATTG
>CAIRCR010000206.1 GCA_903877065.1 uncultured Pseudomonadota bacterium | reverse complement strand
TATAAAATCGAAAATGGTGATGTTTTTAAAGACAGCATCACAAATTGGTGTGATTTTTTAAGAAACTTCACCATTAAACATCGCATTATTGCGGTCATTAGTCTTTTGTTGCTTGTGACGTTAGGTATTGGAGCTTTAGGCTCTTACGGCATGATTAACTCGAATAATAGTATCAATTCGATTTACGAAGACAGAGCGAAACCCATGTATCAAATCGCTTCAATTCAACGATTACTGATGACAAATCGTATTTTAATTACTGCATCGCTAACTGAAAAAAATCCAGAAATATTCCAAAAAAATATTATTAGCGTTGAAAGTAACATCGAGGAAATCAATAAATTATGGGCGGAATACTTAGCAACTTATTTAACGCCTGAAGAAAAAATACTTGCAGACAAATTTACCTTTGATCGAAACGCATTTGTTACTGAAGGTATAAAGCCCGTCGTTGGAGCATTACGCACCAATGATCTCGCACTTGCTGAAACAATCATTCAGGAAAAAGTACGACCGTTATATTTTAATGTTGGCGAAGGCATTCAAAATTTATTGCAGTTACAAATGGACGTAACCAAAGACACTTACGACATTGCACATTCAGCATTTAAAGAAATGCTGAATGTCATGATTATTTTAATTACGGGCAGCGTGGTGATGTCTTTACTTATGGGAATGTCCTTATACCGTGCGGTTGTGCGCCCCTTATTTGTAACGGCTGATTTAATTATGCGTGGTGACAACACTCGACTAATCGACAGAGGCAAAGGAAATACTGAAATTACAAAAGTATTGGATGCGTTTAAAACCAGCCAAGTGAAAAATGGTTTTAATGAAGCCGAAGCAAAGCGTGCCGCCAATCACAATTTACGAATCAAAATTGCGCTAGATAATGTCAGCGCAAATGTTGTCGTTCTTGATGATAATTTAAAAATTATTTATTTGAATAAATCTGCTGAAAAAATGTTTCGCGTAGCCGAAGCCGATATTCGCAAAGATGTTCCCAATTTTAGTGTGTCCAATTTAATGGGCGAAAACATTGACACATTCCATAAAAATCCAGCAAATCAAAGACAATTACTTGCAAATTTAAAAGAAACTGTTGCAGCGAAAATCCAAATCGGTGGTCGTGATTTGGTGGTATTGGCAAGTCCTGTTATCAACGAAAAAGGTGAGCGTTTAGGTTCAGTTGCAGAATGGAAAGATAGAACCGAAGAAGTTGCCATTGAAAAAGAAGTTGCAGCGGTTGTTGATGCCATTAGCGCAGGTGATTTTTCTGGGCGTATCAATGAAGCGGGTAAAGAAGATTTTGTCTTGTTGATTAGTCAAGGTGTCAATCGTTTAGTTAAAACGTGTTCTGACAGTTTAGATGAAATTGTGCAGGTATTAAGTGCCTTATCTCGCGGTGATTTAACGCAAAATGTTACAGGCAATTACGAGGGAACTTTTGGGCAATTAAAAGACGATGCGAACGCAACCGTTGAAAGTTTAAAAAAGATTGTCCAAGAAATTAAAGACGCAACAGACAGCATCAGCACAGGTTCAAAAGAAATCGCGGCGGGAAATAATGATTTATCACACCGCACCGAAGAACAGGCGGCGAGCTTGGAAGAAACTGCCGCAAGTATGCAGCAATTAACCGCAACGGTTAAAAACAACGCTGAAAATGCCCAAGAGGCAAATCAATTAGCGGTCGATGCGTCAAACATTGCAGAACGTGGCGTTGAGGTTGTTGGTCAAGTGGTTCACACAATGGACGATATTAACGAGTCATCTCGCAAAATTGGCGATATTATTTCGGTCATCGATGATATTGCTTTTCAGACAAACATTTTGGCGTTGAACGCGGCAGTTGAAGCGGCACGAGCAGGTGAACAAGGCAAAGGTTTTGCGGTGGTCGCCATTGAAGTACGAAATTTAGCACAACGTGCCGCGACAGCAGCAGGTGAAATTAAAACGTTAATTAGTGATTCTGTGACTAAAGTGGTTAATGGTTCAAAGTTAGTGACGCACGCGGGTGATACGATGGAAGAAATTGTCACGTCAATTCAAGGTGTGACAACGATGATGTCACAAATTACGTCCGCGTCAGCCGAGCAAAGTCAGGGCATTGAACAAGTCAATCAAGCTGTCGGACAAATGGACGAAGTGACGCAACAAAACGCCGCGTTAGTTGAGCAATCTGCCGCCGCCTCTGAAGCATTAGAAGATCAAGCGCGTAATTTGTCGATTTCAGTTTCACATTTTAACGTGGGAAATTCGTCAAAGCGCGTCATGTCATCAAATACTGTCGTGCATAGCACATCGATTAAATCATACAGCAATAAACCAGTCGTAACTCAAGCGGTGAGTGATGATTGGGAAGAATTTTAAGAACATTAGTTTTTTGAAGCCATTGCGTAGACTTAGTCGAACAACGGCTTTTTTGCGGTATTTAAAGCATAGGAAAATAAATTCATGACAACACAACATACGCATACCGAATATCAAATTTTAGACACTGATTCACTTGTCACAAAAACGGATTTAAATGGAATTATTACTTACGCGAACGCAGATTTTGAACGTGTTAGTGGTTTTTCTGCTAAAGAATTGATAGGTCATCCACATAGTTTAATTCATCATGATGATATGCCCTCTGAAGTTTTTACTGATTTGTGGCACACATTAAAAGAATTACGCACTTGGATAGGTGTAATTAAAAACTTGCGTAAAGATGGAAGTTTTTTTTGGACAATGATTAACATCACGCCCAATTATGAAGACGGAAAACTTATCGGTTATTTGGCGGCACGTTCTAAAGCCACACCAGAGCAAATCAATTTTTTTGAACCAGCATACAAACAATTAAAGCGTGGCGATAGCAAAATAAAAATTCAAAACAGTTTTCTTTACCGTAAAAATTGGCACCATCGTATTCTCATTTATAAGCGGTTTACCATTAAACAGCGCAT
>CAIRCR010000205.1 GCA_903877065.1 uncultured Pseudomonadota bacterium | reverse complement strand
CCGTTTGAGATTCGTACAAAAAATGACTAAGCGATTTTGTCTATTTTTGTTCGCCGTTTCAACAGCAGCTTTCGCAACAGATCAAAACGAAAGTTGGCGAGGCTCAGTGCGAACAAAATTACAAACCGATAATCGCTACAACATGGAAGACGGCGATTACACGGGCGAAGCGTGGGGAACGCTGGTTTATAGCAATCCAAATCAAAAATTAAATGCAAATTTCAGCGCAGTCAGTCGTTTAAGCACCGATATTTACCGCGACAAACAACAGCTTTATCAAGCGTTTGCCGAAAAGAGTTTTGAATTTTTACCCGTCACGTTACGCGGTGGACGTTTTGAAAAAAGCGACAATTTAGGTTTGTATTTAGTTGATGGCGCGAGTGCGAAATATCAGTTTTCAAATCCATTAAGCGTTGAAGTTTATGGCGGACGACCGTTGCAATTTGACCATGTTCAATCATTACGCGGTAATTTGGTTGGCGGGATTGAAAGCGAGTTGAATTTAGAACCACATTTTTCAACATCGTGGTTCAAAATCGAAAAAACCGATTTTCGCGTTGGAATGCAAGCCATTCAACGCAACGAAACATTTTTACAAGACGTAATTAAACCAACGTTGCCCGTTTCAAAAACAGAAAATAATGCAGTTGAAACAACCGAAGAAGAACCTGCAACTAATCCCGAATTTAATTTGCTTACACCTACGTTTAACGAAAGTTTAGTCAATGAAAATTTTGACGTGATTGAAACTCAGCCCGAAATTGAAGCGACGACTGTTGAAAATCAACCTCTCACAAATACGAATTTCGACGTGTTAGGAATGCCAACACAAACACTCAGAAAACGTACGCTGACAACGTATCGTTACAACGCTTCAACGCATTTGACGGGCAATTTATTGGGCGAAAAACCGTTTGAAATTTACCTCAAAGGTTCTTACGCCAGCGAAAAAAGGCGGCTCGAAAATGTGTTTGTCGATGCGTGGTGGAACGTTTTTAAAAATGTGCGCTTGCGAAATTATTATGAAGCCTATCGCCCCGTTCAACCTTATGTCACGTTTCGAGATCGTTTTTATTCGGCTTACGCGCTGGGTGAACAGCAAATTTGGCGCGGTTCGGTAGAGCATCGTTTTTCGAGTGATTTGCGTTATTCGGCGGGCGTTCAAGTGGCAAATCGCCCAACGGGTTACGACGGCAAAGGCGTGAATGCGAGCGTGAGTTATCAATTCAAACCGAATATAACTTGGCAAGGAACGGTTGATTATTTGGAATTAAACAGCGGCGAATATGCGACCAGTTTTTACGTTTCACACACGCACGCGCTGGATAGTAAAAATCGTTACAGCGTTAATTTAGCATTTCGAGATGAGCAAAAAAGTTTGTATCCTGAAAATTTTGCGACTGGCATTGAAACCGAATGGCAAACGATGATTAAAAATAATTGGGTGGTTGCCGTGAAAGCCAGTTACATCAACAATTCTCAACTCACCAATGAATATCTAGCCTCGATGCAATTCACTTATTATTTCGATTATTTTCAGGCGAAAAAACCATGATTTTTAGAATCGTGACTATTTTTTTGCTTTGGATTTTGAGCAATTCAGCGTTTGCAATGGATGCGAAAACCGACAATTCGTGGTGGGAAAAACGCAATCAAAAATCGGATGTTCATTATCCGCACAACGCGCATTTAGACGTAATGAAACAAGAAGGCGATAGTTGTTTGCTTTGTCATTCTTACGCAAAATCTGATGTCGTTGATATTAAAAAATTGAAAAATTTAACCGTGATTGCCAATGAAGCGTTAAAACCGATTTGTCACAGTTGCCACGTCGATGAGCAACGTGCGCCTTGGCGTTGCGATGTTTGTCACACCGATAAAGAGCGCATTCAACCGATCGATCATAAATTTGATTACAAAAATCATCACAATGAAGCCGCACGAGGTAATGAAAAATACTGTGAAACGTGCCATTTAGACCTGAATTTTTGCACCGATTGCCATTTGCGCCGTGACACATCTGGCGCGGGTTATCATCCTTTGGGCTATCGAACTTTGCATGGTTTGGAAGCGCGTTTTGATTCGGCACGTTGCGGTCGTTGCCACAATGAAAATTATTGCAGTGATTGCCATGCGACTCGTTAACCGTTTAATTTTTTTGATTTTGCTGATTTTCGTGTTGCCGATTCACGCGAAAACGGTTTCACAAAACGGCAGTTTGCTTTTAACGCCGTCGCACGGAATGGGTAGTGCGTGGGGGAAAGCGAATTGTCAAAGCTGTCACGCACTGCAACGTTTGCATGAATCCGTGCCGAAAACAAAAGCAATTGTGGATAAAAAGAAATTCGCCACTTGCACCGCGTGTCATGGCGATAACGGTGCAAAGAAAACCGAGCCACAATGTTTGGTTTGTCACAATCCACAAGATATGCCCGCGAATCCTTTCAGAACAGGCAAGCATCGACACGATTTTGATGCCTCGAAAGATTTGCCAACGACCAGTCGGCAATGTGTCGTGTGTCATGCCGCATCGGATATGGACGGCAAATTTGAATTGAACATTGATTTAACGATGTTCAACGACAAACCAAATAAACCAAGTGATAAACCAGCGGCTTACAAAGATCAAAACGAATTTTGTTTGCGTTGCCACAATCGAAATCATCAACAAAAAAATTATCCGATTATTCACGCAGGGCGACGCGACCAATCGATTGCCGCCGAAGATGATTATCGAAAAATTGATAAACATGGCGTTCCAGAAGGTATAGGCGATGGTTTATACAACGGCTTGCGCGAAGGTTATGTTTATAAAACAGTGGTGGATTGCGTCGATTGCCACACAATGCACGGCACAACAAATAAAGGTTTGATTATTGATGATTCACGCAAAGGCGCGTTTTTGCTCGATTCTAAATTTCGCAACAAACCGTACAGCGTGAAATTACTCGAAAACGATACGAATTACAGCCAACTTTGCGTGCTTTGCCACAACATGACGCAAATCAGCGGCGAAGGTGAACGCGATACAGGTAACGGTTTGAGCGGCGTGCATTTTGACAACGGTTCAGATTGCGTGACCTGCCACAATCACGGCGAACGGGTGCAGAAAGGCTTATGAAAATCTGGTTTTTTCTTTTGTTGATTTGTAATTTTGCATTTGCCGACGAATCCACCGATTGGCAAACGCAATCGTATAAACAATCGAAACATTTGCCTGATTTGCATCACGCGGTGGATGTGAAATTGCTTGATGAAATGCAACCTCCAGCCGAATTTTTTTTAAAAGAAGATAGAAAAATCGGTTGTAAAACGTGTCACGGTTTAGAAAAACTCGCCGAAACACCTTACGACAAAATCGACAAAAACGCGCCTGATTTTTTACGCAAAGATGGTTATAAAAAATTAGAAACGTTTTGTGCAAACTGCCACGACAAAAAAGTCCATGAACGTCCAAACATTCATTTAATGCTTGAAGAAAATGGCGAAATTAAAAAAGAAAACTGTTTGTTTTGTCACAGTGAAATCAACAAACAGCGCGATAAATTACGCCCTTTAGTAGATACACATTTACGTTTGCCAGTTGAAAAAATTTGTGTGGGTTGTCATTTGAAAACACCCCATTTCAACTCGGTTGAACACACTGACGCAAAACTTGAACCTGATTCAAAAAGCTCTGCGCGAAAAATGAAAGAACACTTAAAAAATTTAGAACAAGAAAAAGGAGTGCGGCTGCCGCTAGGTGAAAAAGGCGATGTGCTGTGCGTGACGTGTCACAGCCCACACCCGCAAGGCGTTTTAGGTGAGCAAAATCCAACAGGAAAGCAAGTTGAAGGCGACGCTAAAAAAGGCATTGAATATAAAAATCATAGCTGGAATGAAGTGATGAAAGCCGATAAGCGCGAGCGTTTAGAAAAGATTGCCGCCAGTTTGCCAGCCTATCAACGCATTGAAAAAGAAGTTTTACTGCGGCTGCCCGCTAAAGACGGCACGTTGTGTTTGAGTTGCCATGAATTTGAGGATTAGAACGTTATGAAAAAACTACTAGAAAAATGGCGCGACGTGCCAAAAGTACAGCGTTTTCGCTACATCACAATTTTTGTGTCCTGCTTGCTATTTTTAACACCTCTGGCGATTTTGCCAAAATTGGCAGGTAACAGCGATTTATGCGGGCGACTGTGTATGCGCCGTTTTTATTTGTATTTTCCCAATATGTCGATAGAAGATTTTGCCAACCACGTTTCAGCGGCAATGATTGGCGTGATTTTCTTTGGTCTGATTTTGTTAACGACCTTATTTTTTGGGCGGATTTGGTGCGGTTTTTTGTGTCCAGTCGGCGGATTTAGTGAATTAGTCAGCCGATTGCTCAATGACCGTTGGAAAATTGAATACCGTTGGTTGCCGCAATTTCAAATTCGCTACAGCTATTTAGGCACCTATTTAATTGTTCTGCCCGCAATCGGCGTGAGTGCGTGTACTTTGTGTAATTTCGTTACCGTGCCGCGCCTTGTTGAAGCGATGTCGGGCGGTGCGGGTGGTATAGCATTTATTTTTTCAGCAGTTGGTTTAGTAAATTTATCGTTGCTTTTATTGCTCGGATTTTTCTCAAGCAAAGGTCGGGCGTAT
>CAIRCR010000204.1 GCA_903877065.1 uncultured Pseudomonadota bacterium | reverse complement strand
CCCCGGGCCTTCATTGTCCCGCCCCCACTGACCAGCGCCTCATCACTCGGAGTGCGGCGCCTCGTACGATCTGAGTCTCGTTGGTTCGTCGAACTGGCCGCCCGTGACTCCGTTCAGCAGTCCGCCGGGCTGTTCAAGTTCACCTTGAACTTCACGAGCTGGAGTCGGATTGGGGCGGTCGGAGCAATGGATTTATGACTGTGACTTGGACGGGCTTCGAGCAAGTCGGATTGGGGCAGTCGCAGTAAAGGATGTATGACTCTGAATTCCTACGAGCACGTTGGATTGGGGGGGTCGCAGTAAAGGATGTATGACAGAGGACAAGGTGTTGAACAAGACTCCCAAGAAGCACTTAAATGGTATCAATTAGCTGCAGATCAGGGAGATAACATCGCGAAGTCATTGGTGAAAACCATGTTTAATTCAACTGAAGGCGCGACGAAATATGAAAATAATCAAAACACGAATGCACTAGACACCCCGCCAGTTACCGTTAATTCAATAGAATTGATATCACCTGCTTTATCCCGAGAAGAAATGCTTAATCAAATTCTCAATCAATCACGTCTTTCTGTTCTTATCCCACCTGAAAAAACAGCATCATCCATTGAAAAACCTGAAAAATCTTTTTTTAGTTTGGCAACCTATCACAACATTGAGCACTGGATCAAAAATAGTTATATCTACATCGCAGAATTTATAGGTGTGTTAATTTTTGGTTTTGCACTTTTTTATGTGTTAAAAAACAAAAAAACAGCGCACACATCGCCAATTTTTTTCAGTTTGTTCGAAGATGAAGTCACCGAGGAAATCGTCGAAAATCCAATTTTAGACGACGTACCTGAAATAAATGTCTTTGAAGCAATTTCAGCTGTTCATTTTGAAGCAGCACCTATTCAAAAATTTGGAAATATAGGGCACGTAGCAAACGAAGTAGAAGAAGAAAAAATCATACAAAAAGAAACATTATTTGAATACTGCTATAACAATCATACATATGATGAAGAAAAATTAAATGAAAATCCAATTTCTACCATTCTACGAAGGCGCTATCCAAGCAGTATAATGAAATATTGCTACGAGGAATGTTATCACTGAGCCTTAAAGCATTCTTATCAGCCCTACAGTATCAATACTCACAAGTAAAATATAATTCGCCAGCATGCCAAATGACTGGCGACTATAAGACGCCCACGCGTACATAGCACATCCCGTAATCCATACAGGATATAAAATTAACAACGGGGGACTTGGAACCGTAATCGCCATCGTTAAACTGCAACCAATCGAAATTGCCCAAGCTAACAGTTCAACGCAAAAGCGAAATCGATTACTCTTCCAATCGTTTTTTATCCACTCAAAGGTGGTTAGTAAAATATCGTTCATTCTGGCAATTTACAGGATTTATGCGACAAAAGCATCTCCTATCATGACAAATTAAACCGCTGGGTAATTCCAATCAGTCAAATCAGTCTTCACAGCAGGTTTACCTGTTAAGACAACAATCACCGTTGGCGTGAATCCTTCTGCATCAATTGTGAAAATACATTTTCCCCGAGCCTTTATCGAAGAATAATGTGGCCAATGCGTCTTTTGCATCCTTGAATCAAGGCATAAAAACATCATAAAAAATTAACACTGAATTTTGGACAAAAAAAACGCCGTTTAAAAACGGCGCTTTTTGATCTTATTCGCCTTCTTTTTTGAAGGCTTCGTCTTCATTCCAAATGGGATTTTTCAAATCATCCTCATGAAGTTTTGCGGCATCACTTGGGTATATGTGCCAGAATGATTTATCAATATTTGCGTTGCAGTAGTTTTCTTTTGTACCGTGTGTGAACGGGCACCAGAAATTTTCAACTAATTTCACTAAATACGAATGCCATTCAAACAAACCCACACTCACAGGGCAATACCATGTGCAATTGAGCATCCAAAAGGTTTTAGATTGCGATGTACTGGCTTTAAATGAACCATCCATCGTAATTTGAGTT
>CAIRCR010000203.1 GCA_903877065.1 uncultured Pseudomonadota bacterium | reverse complement strand
GGTGAAAAACATAAATTTTACCCCTTCAGGTGACAATTCATATATTCACTTCTTAATTAATTAAACTATATATTTTTAGTGTCCCTATTCCATTCTTATATACCACTTGAATTAAATATATCATTTGGTAAGACATTGCAATGCATATTGCCGCTTCTAAACCTGCGTGTGTTTCAGAAGACCAAGTTTCAGCTGAATTGATTGAAAAAGAAAAAGAAATTTTCTCAGCACAAGCCGCTGAAAGTGGTAAACCTGCTGACATTATTGCGAAAATGGTCGAAGGTCGTATCAGCAAATTTTTAGCTGAAGTGACATTACTGGGTCAACCTTTCATCAAAGACGACAAAGTGACTGTTGGTAAATTAGCCACTTCTAAAAATAACAAAGTTATTCGTTTCAGCCGTTTTGAAGTGGGCGAAGGCATTGAGAAAAAAGAAGAAAATTTTGCAGCAGAAGTTATGGCACAAGTTAATTCAATGAATTAAAAATTTTAGTTCAAGGTGAAAATAGAGTTTTCACCTTGAACTTTCTTTCAAACCTTTCACCTTAAAAAAATATGACTAATCTAATTTGCAAAAGAATTTTATTGAAGTTGAGTGGTGAAGCGTTAATGAGTCCAGCTGGCGGCAGTATTGATGCGGATACGGTAAAACGTTTAGCGACAGAAATTAAAGAACTGTGTGATGTTGGCGTTGAAGTGGGTTTAGTTGTTGGTGGTGGCAATATCGTTCGTGGTGCAGAAACAGCAGGAAATGGTTTGAATCGTGTTACTGGCGATCAAATGGGAATGCTGGCAACCGTGATTAACGCATTAGCCATGCAAGACGCTCTTGAACATTTGGGGCAACCTGTTCGTGTCATGTCAGCTTTAAAAATCAATCAGGTATGTGAAGATTACATTTGTCGTCGCGCTGTTCGTCATTTAGAAAAAGGACGTGTTGTTATTTTTGCTGCGGGGACAGGTAATCCTTTTTTCACTACCGATTCCGCAGCAAGTTTACGCGCCATTGAAATCAAAGCTGAATTGATGATTAAAGCCACCAAAGTAAAAGGCGTTTATTCTGCCGATCCACAAAAAGATCCCAATGCGAAATTTTATGATTATCTCACTTACGACCAAGCCTTAGATCAGCGTTTAAACGTCATGGATACTACCGCTTTGGTGTTGTGCAGAGATAATAATGTCCCAATGCGAGTGATGAATATTTTTGAACAAGGTGCAGTGATGCAATTGATGAAAGGTCAAAATATAGGCTCATTTATTGAACGAGGAACTTCTAATGATTAGTGATATTCAACAAGATGCGGCAACTCGAATGGGTAAAAGCATCGAATCTTTAAAACTAGAATTTGCCAAAATTCGCACGGGTCGCGCCCATCCAAGTTTGTTAGATCAAGTGATGGTGTCGTACTACGGCACAGATTCAACCATTGCACAGGTGGCTAATGTTGTTGTAGAAGACGCACGAACGTTAAGCATTACGCCTTGGGAAAAAGGCATGGTACAGGCGATTGAAAAAGCAATTTTAAAATCCGATTTGGGTTTAAATCCAATGACAAATGGCATGACGATTCGCATCCCATTACCGATGTTGACCGAAGAACGTCGTCGTAGTCTAGTCAAAATCGTAAAAAATGCCGCAGAAGACGGAAGGGTTGCGATTCGTAACATTCGCCGTGACGCAAATACCACAATTAAAAATTTACTCAAAGAAAAAGGCTGCTCCGAAGATGATGCGAAGGGCGCAGAAACTGAAATTCAAAAATTAACAGATCAACACATCAAAGACGTAGAAAGGCTTTTAGAAGTTAAAGAAGCTGATTTATTGTCAATGTAAATTTTTTATGTCTGTCAAACGCTTCAATTTAGCAATGCCGCGCCACATTGCTATCATCATGGACGGCAATGGACGTTGGGCGCAGCAACGTTTATTGCCGCGTGCTGTCGGGCATCATGCAGGTGTAAAAGCAGTGCGTAAAATTGTCGAATACTGTGCCGCCGATTCAACTTGCGAAGTATTAAGTTTATTTGCGTTTAGCAGTGAAAATTGGCGACGACCTAAAGCCGAAGTCACGTTGTTGATGAGTTTATTTTTAACGACGTTACAAGACGAAATCGACAAGCTACACAAAAATAATATTCGATTACGTTTCATTGGCGACCGCACGGCGTTTGATTTGGCATTGCAACAAAAAATGAGCGAAGGCGAACAAAAAACAAAAAATAACAAAGCTTTAACGCTTGTCATTGCTGCAAATTACGGCGGACGGTGGGATATGACGCAAGCCTGTAAAATCATTTCACAACGCGTTGCATCAGGCGAATTATCACCCTGCTCGATCAATGAAAGTATTATTAACGAACATCTTTGTTTGGCTGATTTACCTGAACCTGATTTATTTATTCGTACTGGCGGCGAGCAGCGCGTGAGTAATTTCATGCTCTGGCAACTCGCTTACACTGAACTTTATTTCACGCCAATACTTTGGCCCGATTTCAACGAAGCCGCTTTACAAGAGGCAATTACCAGTTTTCAAAGCCGACAACGGCGTTTTGGGCATACGGGCGATCAAATTGCCGCGCTTGCTACCACCACCTAACTTTTTTCCTCATTATCTATGTTAAAACAACGCATTATCACCGCAACATTGCTCGCCACGTTGGTGGTTTTAGCGGTGTTTGAACTCTCCTCATCTTACTTTTCATTGTTAATTGCATTCATAGTTTTAGTTGGTGCAAACGAATGGTTAAATCTCACCAAAGTCACCAATTTCAAGATACGGGGCGTTTTTTTCGTGTCATTGATTGGCGCAATGTTGTTCATTCATTTGTGGACGTATTTGCTTGAAGCATTGGCACCATTGATGGATTATTTAGCCGAAAAATTCAAATTTGTCATGGAAGATATCCGCAATCAATCAGGGCTTTTAGAATGGCTCGCATTGCCAGCCGTTGTATTTTGGGTGTTGACGATGACCATTATTCGAAATGCACCTGCGGAAGTTTTGAAACTCGAATTATCACCATTCAAACAAGCGTTAATTGGCTGGTTCGTGCTGCTGATGAGCTGGATGTTCTTGTCACGTTTACGCGCTTTTTTTGGTTCAGAAATGACACTTTATTTTTTGATTTTGATTTGGGCGGCTGATGTTGCAGCGTATTTTGTCGGTAAAAAATGGGGTAAAACAAAATTATCGCCCGAAATTAGCCCTGGAAAAACCGTCGAAGGAATGTATGGTGCGTTAGGCAGTGCGGTAATTTGTGCTGGTGTTTTGGTTTTGATTATGCAGTTTCAAGAACCGATGATTATTGCGGATTTCATTTTGCTTTCAATTTTAACCGTTTTGATTTCAATTTATGGCGATTTGTTTTTTAGCGTTGTAAAGCGTCGTGCTGATGCAAAAGACAGTGGCTCGTTATTGCCTGGTCACGGTGGAATTTTAGATCGTATTGATAGCATCGTTGCCGCGATTCCGCTGTTTTATGCGGGGATTTATTTAGAATCTGTGGGATTATTTTCATGAAAGGTATTTGCATTCTTGGCGCGACGGGATCAATTGGTGTCAGTACGCTAGACGTTGTGGCACGCCATCCAAATTTATATAACGTTATCGCTTTAACGGCGAATAAAAATATCGACGTACTTTATGAACAATGTTTGACGCATTCGCCCCAAGTCGTAGTTATTGTTAATGAACAAAAAGCAGCTGAATTTAAAACGAAAATTCAAAATTCACCATTAGAAAATTTGCGCGTTTTGGTTGGTGCAGAAAGTGTGTGTGATGTTGCAACGTTACCCAATGTCGATTCTGTGATGGCGGCAATTGTTGGTGCGGCAGGATTGTTGCCAACATTGGCGGCGGCAAAAGCAGGAAAAACGGTTTTGCTGGCAAACAAAGAAGCACTCGTTATGTCAGGCGATATTTTCATGAATGCCGTCGAAAAATCGGGCGCACAGCTTTTGCCAATTGACAGTGAACACAACGCAATTTTTCAATGTATGCCAGCGACGTATCAAACGGGCGTAACAGCAAAAGGGGTACGACGTATTTTATTGACCGCGTCAGGTGGTCCTTTTCGCACGATGCCATTAAATGAATTGTCAAACGTCACGCCCGCGCAAGCCGTAGCACATCCAAATTGGGATATGGGCAAAAAGATTTCTGTCGATTCTGCCACCATGATGAATAAAGGCTTAGAAATGATTGAAGCCTGTTTGTTATTTGACATGAAGCCTGAGCAAATTCAAGTCGTCATTCACCCTCAAAGTGTAATTCATTCGATGGTTGATTACGTTGATGGTACGGTTTTAGCGCAAATGGGTTGCCCTGATATGCGCATTCCAATTGCTCACGCGCTCGCTTATCCTGAACGTTTTGAATCTGGCGCAACGCCGCTCGATATTTTTGCCGTTAAACACATGGATTTTGAACCTGCCGATTTACAACGTTTTCCCTGTTTGCGATTAGCGTATGAAGCGATTCAAACAGGCGGCACAATGCCAACGATTTTAAATGCGGCAAACGAAATTGCGGTTGAAGCATTTTTAAATGAGCAAATCCGTTTTAGCGATATTCCACTGGTGATTGAAAAAACCATGCAAACAATTCCGATGCAAAAGGCAGGCAGTTTAGAAATAATTTTAACAACGGATAAAAATGCGCGATTCGTCGCAGAGCAGTTAATTCAAAACTTGGCGAACACATGAGTTTAATTCACACGTTATTTTATTTCATTGTTGCAATCGGTATTTTGGTTGCTGTGCATGAATTTGGGCATTTTTGGGTTGCACGAAAATCAGGTGTAAAAGTGCTACGTTTCTCGATTGGTTTCGGAAACGTTTTGTGGAAATATCAACAAAATCAAAACTCAACAGAATATGTTTTGTGTGCGATTCCACTTGGCGGTTACGTCAAAATGGTCGATGAACGTGAAGGCGACGTGAGCAAAGAAGATTTGGCTGTAGCGTTTAATCGTCAACCACTTTTGGCAAGAACAGCAATTGTCGCGGCAGGTCCCATTTTTAATTTAGCATTAGCCGTTGCGTTATTTTGGAGCGTTTTGGTTATTGGTGAAACAGGAATTAAGCCCATTATCTCTCAACCGACTGCACATTCTTTTGCTGATAATGCGGGATTTTCGGAAGGTGACGAAATCATTTCTGTTAACGACGAACCAACTGCGACGTGGTCTCACGCGATGTCTACGATTATTTCGACAACTCTTGAAGGCGATGGCGAAATTGCCGTGAAAGTTAAAACTCGTGACGAATTGGAAACGATAAAAACGTTACACATCGACACAAGCGAAACACAAAATCCAGAAGAATTGTATTCAAAATTAGGGTTTAAATTATTTTCGCCCACATTGCCGCCTTTGATTGGAAAAATTTTAGACAATGGTTCTGCAAAATTAGCAGGTTTAAAACAAGGTGATTTGATTGTTCGTGCAAACGAAATCGCGGTAAAAGAATGGCAACAATGGGTGGAGATTGTTAAAGCTAATCCAAATCAAGCGTTGAAACTTTTGATTGAACGCGACGGTGTGCAATCGACTTTAATGCTCACGCCGAATGCTGAAGGTAAAATTGGTGCGTCGGTTCAAATGCCTGAAAATTTATTGAAGTCATTTCAAGTTCATTATTCCCTTTCACCGTTAGCAGCCCTTCCTCAAGCATTCAGCACAACTTATCACTATTCAACCTCCACGTTAAAAATGATAGGACAAATGTTTGCGGGTAAAGCGTCGCTCGAAAATTTAAGTGGACCCATTAGCATTGCCCAATATGCGGGGCAATCTGCTGAAATGGGATTGGTGCATTTTTTGAAATTTATGGGGCTAATTAGCGTAAGTTTAGGCGTGTTGAATTTGTTGCCAATTCCCGTTTTGGACGGTGGACATTTATTTTTCTTCGCACTTGAAGGTTTGAAAGGCTCGCCTGTGTCGGAAAAAATTCAGCTCTTTTTTCAAAAAATTGGTATCGTGTTACTAGGATTGCTCATGGCGACCGCGATGTTTATGGATGTTGGGCGGCTGTTTCAATAACAAACGAGATATTTTAAAAATGAAAAAATTACTTTTAAGCGCAACCTTCGCGTTACTTGCCGTAAATGCTCAAGCAGACGAAAAAGTTATCCGAGAACAACTCACAAAATCAATGCCTACCATGCAAATTGACACGGTGAAACCGTCCCCGATAAAAGGTGTTTTTGAAGTCACGATTGGTGGCAGCATTGTTTATGTTTCGGACGACGGAAAATATTTGTTGCAAGGGCGATTGATTGACACGCAAACCCGCACCGATTTGACGGAAGAAAAATTAGGCGGAGCGCGTAAAATTGCATTGGAGAAATTAGGCACAGATAAAATGATTATCTTTAAACCTAAAATTCACACTTATACGGTGTCGATTTTTACCGATATTGATTGCGGTTATTGCCGCAAATTGCATTCAGAATTGGATTCGTATTTAGCCGAAGGGATTCAAATTCAATATTTGTTTTATCCACGCGCTGGCAAAGGTTCAGAGTCTTACAACAAAGCGGTTTCAGTTTGGTGTGCAAAAGATAGAAATGCGGCGTTAACTGCCGCGAAAAAAGATCAAAAAATCGAAGCCAAAACGTGTGACAATCCAATCGACGAACACATGGCACTTGCAGCTGATTTTGATGTCAAAGGTACGCCGATGATTGTCACTGACAAAGGTACGATTTACCCAGGATATTTGCCAGCAAAACAATTACTTGAAGTATTACAAGGCGAAAAAAAATAAAAAGGGATGCTGTGTTGTGTCACTTGCTTGAAAATTCAATCCGTTAAACTGCCGTTTTATTCATAAATCCAATGAGGGCGTGTCATGTACGAACATTTAGAAACTGCCAAGAATACCGAAAATTTAAAACGTGTGGTGATTGATCCTGTTTCACGGGTCGAAGGTCACGGTAAAGTTACATTGTTGCTTGACGAAAACAACAAAGTTCAACAAGCGCGTTTACATATCGTTGAATTTCGTGGCTTTGAGAAATTTATTCAAGGTCGTCCGTATTGGGAGTTGCCCGTTTTGGTGCAGCGTTTATGCGGCATTTGTCCCGTGAGTCATCATCTCGCGGCGGCAAAGGCGATTGATCAACTCGTTGGCGTTGATCCAAATAATTTGCCGATTTCAGCTACAAAATTACGCCGATTGCTGCATTTTGGGCAAGTTCTACAATCACACGCGTTACATTTTTTTCATTTATCGAGTCCCGATTTGTTGTTTGGTTTTGAAAGTGAAATCCAAAAACGCTCAATTGTTGCGGTATTAAATGATTTTCCCGATATTGGACTACAGGGCGTGAAGCTGCGTAAATATGGGCAAGAAGTAATCCGCATGGTTTCAGGCAAACGGATTCACGGCACGGGCGCAATTGCAGGTGGTATGAATAAACCGTTGAGCAAAGAAGAACGCGATTATTTGTTGACCGATATTGACCAAATTATTGAATGGGCGGTGGCTTCTGTGAAATTGGTTAAAACCGTGCATTGTTCAAATTTACCATATTACGATGATTTTGGCACAATTCGTACCAATTATTTAGGTATGGTTCAACCCGATGGCGCGTTGGAACTTTATCACGGTGGTTTGCGGGTCAAAAATGCCGAAGGAAAGACACTTTTTGACCATCTCGATTATTGCAAATACAGCGATTACATTCATGAAGAAGTACGCTCTTGGACGTACATGAAATTTCCATATTTAACCGAGTTAGGCAAAGAAAACGGTTGGTATCGTGTTGGTCCGCTGGCTCGCGTGAATAATTGTGATTACATCAATACGCCAATTGCGGAGAAAGAGCGGGTTGAATTCAAAGCGCACGGTGGCGCGGAACAAATGGTTCATAGCACGTTAGCATTTCACTGGGCGCGATTGATTGAGCTTTTGCATTGCGCTGAAAGTATCAAAGAATTATTGAACGATCCCGACGTTTTGAAACACGAAGAACCCGCAAAAGGCGAACGTCGTTTTGAAGGTGTGGGTGTGATTGAAGCGACACGCGGCACGTTATTTCATCATTATCAAGTCGATGAAAACGATATTGTCACCAAAGCAAATTTAATTGTTTCGACGACTAGCAACAACATGGGTATGAATGAATCAGTGCGCCAAGTTGCGGCGGAATATTTGTCAGGACAAGAATTGACAGAGTCGCTTTTAAATAATTTAGAAGTGGCAATTCGTGCCTATGATCCATGTTTATCTTGTGCGACGCACGCCGTCGGCAAAATGCCGTTGCAACTTGAATTGGTAAATTCAAAAGGCGAATTGATTGATAAATTAGTCAAACACGACACGGGCGAAATTAAACGTGTCTACTAAGCCAATCCTGGTTTTTGGTTACGGCAATTTAAGTCGCGGCGATGATGCGCTCGGTGTGTTGATTTTGGAACATATCGAAGCGCATTTTGATTTAAAAAACATTGATTTACTGACTGATTTTCAGCTTCAAATTGAACACGCGCTCGATTTAGAAAATCGTGAATTAGTTGTTTTTGTTGATGCGTCGGTGAAAAGCGATATTGCATTTGAATTTACACAATTAAAACCTGTTCGAGATTTAAGCCACACCACACACGCGATGAGTCCAGCCGCGATTTTAGACACTTATCAAACGATTAAAAACGAAATTCCGCCACCGTGTTTTTTATTGGCAATTGGCGCAGAAAGTTTTGAATTGGGAGAAGGTTTAAGCGAAAACGCAGTGCAAAATTTATTAAAAGCGTGTAAATTTACAGAGACACTTTTGAGTACCCCTACGCTTGCTTTTTGGCAGCATTTTACGACTTAAACTTTATAGCGTGTTGTTTACACAAAAGACGATTAATTTCAATTTTTAAATTTAATAGGTGATAAAAATGATAAACGCGATAAATGTTCCTACGATTACTCAAATGCTCTATCAACTGAATAATCCACAAATTGTAAATTTTCAGGTTGGTACTGCAAACAGCGATGTTAGTGCGTCAAGTGTTGGCACGGCTGTACCCGACTCAGGCGGCGGTGCAGTTTCACCGAGTTGTAATTCTTGCGGTGGATCTGTTGATTCATTTGCGTAAAACCCATTAGTTAAACGCGCCATTTTATAACCATCTCAAAGAGATAATTTCATGATTCATTTAGTAGAAGGCGATATTTTATTAAGCAATGCTCATGCCATCGCGCAAGGTGTTGGCATCAACGACCCAATGGATAAAGGGTTGGCGTTGTCATTACATAATTTATACCCCGCAATGCACAAAGACTTTCATCATTGGTGCCATCAACATAGTCCCGAAGCAGGTGAAGCGTGGGCATGGGTGAATGCAGAAGGTAAATTCGTTGTAAATTTAATTACGCAAGAAGGTGTAGATAGTCATGATCATCGACACGGCAAAGCGACTTTAAGTCATGTTCAACATTCTTTAAAAGCCTTAGCAAAAATTGCTGTTGCAGAAAAATTTACTTCACTTGCATTGCCACGTTTGGCAACAGGTGTGGGTAGTTTGGATTGGGCTAATGTGTTGCCGTTGATTGAGAAAAAATTGGGCGATTTAAACATTCCTGTTTACGTCTACGAAACTTATCACGCAGGTCAATTAGCGGCTGAAATGTGAGTTTTCATAATGGGACGTAGTGTAAAAACTGCGTCTCAAAATAAATTTCCCCGCCGCAAGCAGCGGGGTATTAAGTTAAGCCGCTGCCGATAACATGAAATTTTGCAGAAACAGATAAAATGGATAAAAAAGTTGGGTGGTAGAACTATGCAGATTAGAAATGAGTTTAGAAGCCTTTAGGCGTTGGTGCATAAATAAATACTTTAAAAATCATAATCTTGTGTTTATAAGCGCATCAAAATTGAGTGGAAATCGTTAATTTTCGCCAAAACCAGAGGATTAACCGACATTCCGCACCTATCAAAAGCAATTTCAGAAGAATTCGGTGGAATGCGTTGGAAAAAGGGTGTTGAAGCAGATGAAATCAAAAGGGAAATCCCCGCTGCAACCGCATCCGTTTTGTATGATGTCCTCAATTGCGTTGCTGTGGATGCGATATTGGCAAAAGCCACAGCATACGAGGTGGATTTAGCGATTGAGCATTTG
>CAIRCR010000202.1 GCA_903877065.1 uncultured Pseudomonadota bacterium | reverse complement strand
TTGATAGAGAAAAATTATCGACTTTAAAGCAACAAGGATTTGGCGCAACTGAAATTGCTAAGAAAATGGGGATTGGAAGATCAACTGTTTATAAATTATTAAAGGAAATTAGTGAGTTATAAAAATCGGAATTCCTTAGCGTACGTTTTCTCCCCGTTAGTATTGGCACCCCTCTACCTTCTCGTTGCCCCCAATTCAACCCTGAGCTTTGCGACACTTCTCTTGAGCGATTGATAAACGAGCATTTTATATGCGATAGATTTTCTGGTGACTGCTTTTGTATTAACGGCTCTGTTTTGGCTTTTGAACTTAAAGATGGTGAATAAACGCGAGTTCCGCGCAACCGCCCGATAGCAGAGAGCAAGCAAGGGCTTGTCCCGAAGCGCGGCGAACAGCGGTAAGGGCGGGGGCATATTTTCGCAGGCGCGGGGTGCTTTTCCCCGCATAGCCGTCCATTCACGAAACTTTCACGACTTGCCAAATTTTTAACCTGGTGCGGCACATTCGCTTGGGAAATCATCCGCTTTTGTTATAACGTCGATGGCTTTTTGATTGCCGTTCAACGCTTGTTTTGCGAGTTTCCCGCAAGGGTCGTTAGGTCTGTTCGTATAATGCCATGCAACACTGTCGGCATATTCGACAGGTAATCCAAGATATACAAACCATTGCTTTGTATATGCAAATTCTGAGTGCGTTTTAGCCTTGTAAGTTTTGCCCAGTGTTTTTGCAATAGCTTCCGCGTCTGTTGGCTTCACGAATCCGCTACTAATCAAATCGTCGATTTCTTTCAACTTTCTTTTTTTGCATAAGATACTGACGACTTCTTCTTGATTTCTATCAAGACCTTCCGAAGATAATTTTGCTTTTTTAGACAGTTCCTCCAGTTTTTCAGAATAACTATCTGTGCCGTATGTGACTTCGGTGCATTTCATTTCAGCAAAAGCTGTTGTTGATACCAATACCGCGCCAATAACTAAAAATGATGTGATTTTTTTCATACAAGTCCCTTTCTTTCGTCTAAATTACCCCAGCCTGCAGCTTTTGCGGCGGACACTAGCGCGATAATATCGTCTGTTGATGGAATACGCGCCTGTCCTCTTGTTGGCTTGAGTTTCCCATTTTGTTTCCAGATAAAACGATAACCCTTTTGAGCAGTGCCATCGTCATAATTGTAATTTCCCCATTGCAAAAACAATTGAAATTCGCGTGATGGGTCGTGCAGTGTTACTTCATGTTGAACGTGTACGCGCATTTTTATTTCTCCTGGTTGATAACTAGAAACTTATCTGGCTTATTCGCCAGATGTGAACGATAGCGCAGATGTGTAAAGTGGTCAATTTTTCTTTTTTGTTTTGAGTGGTGGCGCGTTTGCAATATCGTATCTATGTGAATACAATCCGCGTTATGGCAAATATCAGAATTATCGAAACAGAAACGTTTTCTCGTTGGTTCAAAAAATTTAACGATTTAACCGCGAAAACCAACATCTTGACGCGCTTCGACAGAGCAAAACTCGGACATTTAGGCGATGTTGATTCAGTTGGCGGCGGTGTTTTTGAGATGAGATTTCACAGTGGCGCGGGTTATCGCGTGTATTTTTCCCGTCGGAGCAATGGTGAAATTATTTTGCTGTTGGGTGGCGGTGATAAAACCAGCCAAGACGACGACATCAAACAAGCAAAGAAACTAAACAAAAAAGAATTTCAAGAATTAGTGAGTAAATAAAACCATGAAAGAAGAAGTCCGCGAATTTGATACTGCAAACTATTTGGACAGTGAAGAAATTATTGCCGAATACCTTAACGCCGCTCTTGATGACGGCAATCCCGATTTATTATTGATGGCATTAGGTAACATCGCAAAAGCGCGAGGTATGACGCAAGTTGCAAAAAGCACAGGGCTTGGACGTGAGAGTTTATATAAATCGCTTTCGGCTGGTTCAAAACCGCAATATGAAACCGTTGTAAAAGTGATTAACGCATTAGGTCTTAAACTTCACGCAACGGCGGCAGCTTAAATAAATTTAAAACGGTTTTCTTTCCATTCCGCGCCGTCAACGATGCCGCTGTCATATTCTTTTTTCCAGTCGTAAAAAAACGGCAGAAAGCCGCTAGTTTCAAACGTTGGCGCGTTCTTAAAACTTGCGGGTGATAAATGAACCCAACCCGCACAAAGTAACGCGATTATTCCCGCCACAACGTACTCACCCGCGTTTCCCGTTCGCAATTTTCCACCGAATAAATGAAAACGTGCGTCGGACGTTGGCGAAAATGGCACGCCTGCAATCGTGAAACTGTCCGCGATAACGTGACTAAATCCACCAACACAAAAGCCTAAACCTATGTTGTGCCAGTCAATCACGAGTTTAAAAAAGGCGATTCCCGCGAGCCAATACAACAAAACGTGCGTGACGGTTCGATGTTTGACGCGATAACCGCAAATTTTCAAAACGTATTCAAGCCAATCTGGCGCGGTTGAACCCAAAACCGCAACGGGAATAATTAACGGATTGATGACCGCGCCAAAACTTGCGCCGATGATGATGTGATTTTGCCATTTCATTAGTAAATTTCGTTCAAAATAAAATTGTTCAAGCGTTCAACGTCTTCCGCTTTGCATTGGTGAATAAGTGCAAGCCTTGAACCTTCAATTATTGCGTTTGCCGCATCTAACTCGCCCTGTGTCGTGGCTACTTTTTCGAGTGCGTTTATTTGTTCGTCAACTGCCACGATGCCATCAGCCACGCGCTTTTGACTGCGTTTCTCCAGTGACAAATACAGTCCCAACATTCGCTCGGCACGTCGTTTCGTGCTTAACGCCGTCAACATTTGCGCGACGGCTTCAACGGTTTTGAGCTTTCTATCAATCGCCAGTTTTTGCTCTTTGTCGATTTCAACGCCTGAATAAAGCGGCATCGTTGCCACAATCCCCGCGTAATACTGCGAAGCGTCGAGGCTTTGAACCATTGCGCCCGTCGTTGGTGGTTTGTACGTTGCGCCACTTCTCAAACTGATTTCTATATTCATCGGCGGCACGGGGTAGCAATGATTAACGGTTTCAACAATCAAGTCGGCGTTGACTGTTTTGGCTGGGTTAATCGCGGGTTTCATGGTGTGCCAGTCGGTATTTTCACCCGTGAACGTTGGCACTTGGTACGGCGGCACAACATCTGGTTTCTTTTCGTCGGCGTGAACCACTACCGATAGCGATAACAACAAAATAAAGCGTGAAAAATGCTTCACAGTTGAATTTTGTACACGGTTCAAATTTGTCTTTTTAGTCTTGTTTGCTGGCACGTCGCCCCCCTTTCATTAGTTCAAAAACACCGATTAACGCGGCTAGTTCTGGTGAACCTGCAAACATTGCCAATGCGACAAATAACCAAACCAAAACGTGTGTTGCATCATAAGCAACCTCAGAAGTTAGGCGAATTTCCTGCGGTTTCGTTTCCAAAAACGGGCGGCGAATTGACGGGCTTAGGCGGTTTTCATCGTTGCAAGCCAAAACAACGCGGTGCGCTCTGTCGATACACTCTTTAGCAATCACTAATTTTCTGCCCGTGAGTTTGTGCGCGTCATCGACAAACAACACGGCTCGCGTGGCGCGTAAATACTTCGGCAGGATTTCACACCGTTTCCACGCGGGTATTTTTGCGTAAGGTTCGGCGGGGTTTTCTTTGTCCCACCAACTCGCCGCGCCTTGATGGTCGAGCCATTTCGACATCGGCGCACTGCCACAAATGAACACGGCGGCGGGGAATTTCCAAGCGTCGCCGCTTTCGTTGGGTTTTAACATCGGTTTATTTGTTGCAACGGTGGCGCGTGTGAATTGGTACGGCTTCAACTGTCCGCGCCAAATCTGTTCCGCGTTTTCGTACAACTTAACAACGGCGCGGGTTTTGCCGCTGTGATGGTTGCCTGTAATCAAAACATTGTGCTTTTTGCTGATTGTTTTGGTGTCAATAAACGCGCCACCGTAGCCCGTTTTAGTTTTTAGTTCGGGCTGTGAGCGGTTGCCCGTGTTGATTCTGATAAATTTCATGGCGGTTTTTCTCCGTTCCGTGATTGATGGTGCGTTTTTTCTGTGCAAATTCGGGCAAAAAAGGCGCGTTCACGACTTCGCGCCTTTGCTTTTTGTGTCTAAAATCAAAACTTGATTGCTGTACAAGGTTCAAAAGCGTATATTTTGAACTTTGTACAAGATTCAAAACGGGCTTAAATAATGACAGAAACGATTGAAAAACCAAAACTTTCACACGGCGGGGCGCGTTTTAACGCGGGGGCAAAAAAATCTAAACCCGCTACGGTCGCAATTCGTGTTGATGCGCGGCTTGTTGAACTGATTGAACAGTTAAGGCGGGGCTTAAAAAATGGAACGGTTGAAAAATATGAAATTGAGAAGTTAGCGCACGATTTTGAAAAACGAAATAGTGACTATTATTTTAATTACGATGGCAGGGATTCAAGCGGCAAAACGTCTGCCGATTACGCCGCAGAATATAAAAAACGGATGAATGGCGCGATTGATAAGCACGGGGCAAAATTAAAAGGCGGCATGACGTTGTTTAATTTGCTTCAAAAGTGCATCAAAGATGCGGCGGTATTGATTAAAAACGGCGTGACAACAGAACGTGAAATTATTACAAAATTCCTTGCGGCGCATGATTTAGAAGACGTTAAAGAAATTCAAACCTTTGACGAGTGGCGCGGTAATCGGCGGGTTTGAACCTTGTACAAAATTCAAAAGCGGGGCGGCGTTAGCCGCTGCCGCTTTTTTTGTGCTTTTTGCTTTTCGTTTTCAACTCGTATTTTTTAGAAAAGCGACGGGGCGGCACGAACGGCACGCCCAACCGTTCAAGCCGAGCCGCAGACTCTCACACCACAAAACGGCATAACGGTTGGCGCGAGGGCGGCACGTTTCAAACAAGCCAAACCACGAAACGGCATACCCAAGAGCTGAGGGGCGCGGCGCGTTTTGGGCGGGACGAGCGGGACGGCGCGGCGCGGTTCACAATGACACACATTCATTATTTGCGTAATCTGGTGGCGCGTGGTCGGCGAATAGTTCACCCAACCGCGTGGACAATATCAAAAACAACATTTCAGCATCGTTCGTTCATCCAACGGGTCACGATTTAACGCGCTACGCAATGCCCATTTTAACCAGTCGCTAATTGTTGGATCGTTGAGAACGTCATCAATAATTTTTGCAGTCATGCCGAATCCTTCCAATTCACTTTTTAATTAAAATCTTTTGATTTAATCGCCCATTTTGGTTTGTTGGTAGTTGTCGAAAATCTAAAACGTAACAGGGTAACAAACGTAACAAAAACGAAAATGTTACGTTTGTTACGCTTAATTCTTGAAACGTAACACCCGTAACAGAGCGTAACAAAATCGGATTTGTTACGTTGTTACGCTTGATTGAACGCCGCAAAGCCTTGTTAATGCTTGATTCCAACTTATTTTGATTTCCAACGTAACGAGCGTAACAACCGTAACACCCCTAAGGGTTGTGTTACGTTACGTTACGTTCGTAACAAGCGTAACAAATGTTACGTTATGTTACGTTACGTTACGCTTTTATCAACCAACCAAACAAAATCCGTATCAATTCCAATAAAACCGCCCTCTTCAAGGTTGTTTTTGCACCGCCAGAAGGTTGATTTTTTCACTGCTTGAATTTTTTTAGGGTCGTTTGAATCATTATTGATGGTCATAACGGAATAAGCTAATTCGCGCCACTGTCCAAGCGTAACAACGGCTCGCGGTATGTTTTCTGGGCTATCTTTGAATAATTCTTTAACCGTAACAGGTGGTGTTACGCTATTTGTTACGGTTACTTTTCGCAGTGCTTCTAACACTTTCTGATCGTTACTGCTCATGCGTTTGGCTTGATTTTGTCGGGCAATGTATTCGGTAGATTCCAAAACAACACTCGAATAATCATCATCAATTTGGACTTGTTTAACGTTGAACGCCATTGGTTTAGGCGGTTCAAAATCCTTCATCTTGGTGTTGGTCAGCGTTACGTTATCGCCATTTTTTGTGACTGAAAACTCAACATCCATGCTGCCACGAATTGAACTAGAACCCCTTGAGCGTCCCGTTTCATTGTGTCCGCTGTGGTGAACGATAAGAACTGCCGCGCCCAATGGTCGCAAATAGTTGTCGATGTTGTTTTGAAACTCGCCCCAGTCACGGCTCGAATTTTCGTCACCTGCTCCCATGTTGCGGTGCAACGTATCAATAACAATTAACGACACGTTACCAATGGCTTTCACGGTTTCGGCAACATCAAGCGCGTTTTGTTTGTCCATCAATGCGGCGGGTTGTTTAGAAAAATAAAGCCCTTTCGCTAGGTAGCCGTATTCTTGTGATAACGCCATAAAGCGTTTTTTCAAACCGCTAAAACCTTCACCTGCGACATATAAAACGTTGCCTTTTCTGGTTTCTTTGCCGTGAAATGGCAAGCCTGCGGCGATACAGAACGCCATATCTTGAACTAACAAAGATTTTCCACTGGCGGGTGAACCAAAAATTAAACCTAAATTTTCTTTTTCGATTAAACCTTTAACCAGCCAATTCGGTTTGTATTCCGTAGCGATAAGGTCATCAAATGACATAACGGGGAATTTCATTTCAGGCGTAACAAACGTAACATTTTCGTTTTTGTTACGTTTTGTTACGTTCTCAAAATCGTTAAATTCTGGCGTATTTTTTTCAGGTAACAGGTGAAGCGGTGTAAATTTGGTGATATTATCCATTCTTGAATTCCATTATCTTAGATCGGTAGTGATTTCAAAGCCCGTTGGAGTTTGCCGCTCGCAGGGCTTTTTTTATGCCCAAAATTTGAGCGTTAGGCGACTAATTCTTCAAATGTTTTTAAATCCTCGTCGTTAATCGCGCCACTTTTCAGTTTTTCTTTTAATGCCTCAATAATTCCGCTCAAACGCACGTCAGCACGAAACATTTTTGTTGTGTAATTTGCTTTGGGTCTTCTGCCGCCTCTATCACCGCCACGCCCAACAAATTTAGGTTTTTGCGGCGCATATATGTCAATGGTTGCATTATCTAGTGGGTGTTTCATTTTAGATGCCTTTTGCTTGTTGTTTCATTTTGCAAAAGATTAACGCAACGTGAAACAGAAAGCAATAAAAAACCACCGCTGATTTGAAAATATCGGCGGTGGTTTTTTTGTGGCGCGTGCGGGATTTAAACTGAAAAATCCATGTAATAGTTTTCGTCATCGATTTTATAAAAATCTATATCGGTTCTTCCGTATTGCAACAGATGTTCCATTTTTACGGGGTCGCCAAGTGGAACGCCTAACCTTTTTCTAAAGTATTCGCCGATTATGCTGTTGTTGTGAGGTGTATGAATTGCTTTTCCGTTATCTTGCGCCCGTGTGCAAATCATAATTTGTCCGTCGTCTGTATTTACGGTGAAATGAGTTGCTCTTGGTGGGAAGAAGTCACCGCTACAGATTTCTACGGTTAATGGGATATAAGCCTGATTTGGCTCTCTACGGGGTTCCAATACTAACGGGGAGAAAACGTACGCTAAGGATTTTCAACCTGATTTAGTGGTCTAAGATTTCCTTTTTCGATTTGTTCTGAAAGCGTAAATGAGTAATGTCCAAGCACATTGATGTGTTGATAAAGTAGCG
>CAIRCR010000201.1 GCA_903877065.1 uncultured Pseudomonadota bacterium | reverse complement strand
GTACAAATTATGGGGGGTTACGGGTATACGAGAGAATATCCAGCGGAGAAGTTTCTACGTGACGCCAAATTGATGACCATTGGGGAGGGAACCTCAGAAATACAAAAAGTCGTTATTTCAAGAGAATTAATGAAATAATTTTTGGATTTATGGCTTAATGCCGTATCTTCGCAACCCGAAATTAAATTTATAAAGACATCCTATGCTAATTATACCTATAAAAGAAGGCGAAAACATCGAAAGAGCTTTAAAGAAGTACAAGAAAAAGTTTGAAAAAACCAAAGTAATGAATGAGCTCAGAGGAAGGAAAGAATTTGAAAAGCCATCCATCTCTCGTCGTCAAGAAGTTATTCGTGCAGCATACAAACAAAGAATGCAATCCCAACAAGGGTAACCTTAATGATACATACTCGTTAACAAGGGGCTTAAGCCCCTTTTTTTATGCTTACTGGTTTTTACAACTACCTCCAATACGAAAGAAGATTTTCGAACCATACGGTAAAGGCGTATGCGTCTGACCTATCGCAATTCATTCGTTTTGCCGAAATCCAAAACCTCTCAGATTTTTTTCCTCTCAGTGCTTCCTTTATTCGTGGATGGATCGTACACTTAATGGAAAATTCTCAATCCAATAAAAGCATTAACCGGAAATTAGCGACTTTACGTACGTTTTATACATGGTTGCGGAAGGAAGGTAAAACAGATGATAATCCGATGCTAAAAATAACGGGGCCTAAAACTGAAAAACGACTTCCCACTTTTGCTAAGGAACAAGATTTAGCTTCGCAAAAAACGGCGCTTGTATTTGGCAACGACTTTCAAGGCTTAAGGGACGAATTGATTTTCGAGTTTTTTTACCAAACAGGGGTGCGTTTGAGCGAGTTGATTCAGCTTAAAAAGGACGATGTTACGCCGCAAGCTATCAAGGTGTTGGGTAAAAGAAATAAAGAAAGATTGATTCCAATTTCCTCCGCTTTACATCAAAAAATCGTGCGTTATCTTTCCCATCGAGATAATATAAGTCAGACCCAACGTTTTTTTGTTTTGGACAATGGCAAGGAGCTCTACCCGGCTTTCGTTTACCGAAAAATCCATGCTTTATTGGGTGCACTAACACATTTAGATAAACGAAGTCCACATGTCTTGCGTCACACCTTTGCTACCCATATGTTAAACCATGGGGCAGGCTTGGAAACATTGAAAGAACTCTTAGGACATGCTTCCTTGGCGGCAACACAAGTCTATACGCATAATTCCTTCGCACAATTGACCAAAGCATACAATGCTGCGCATCCCAGGTCAACCCAAAAATAATCGTGCTTATTTAAGCTTTGGATTTTCCTTGTGTCTGTTTTTGTCGCGCTCGGTTTTCTTTTGAATATTTGCTTCGAAGCAAGCACTTAAATCAGTCCCCGTTTGATTTGCTATACAGAGTAACACAAACAATACATCTGACAATTCTCCTCCCAAATCCGCGCCTTTATCCGATTCTTTCTCACTTTGTTCGCCATAACGTCTCGCCATGATTCTGGCTACTTCGCCGACCTCTTCGGTCAATATGGCCATATTGGTTAATGGGTTGAAATACCTTACCCCATGTGTGTTGATCCATTCATCAACGGTTGATTGGGCTTCACTTATTTTCAT
>CAIRCR010000200.1 GCA_903877065.1 uncultured Pseudomonadota bacterium | reverse complement strand
TTATTCCGAGCTTCGTTATTTCGGCATAGCAGGTTGAAGAAACTGTCCGAACTATTGACTCCGAAAAATTAAAAAATTTAGTTGTGAAAGCGTTGCTTAATTTGATTCATTTTAAACTCAATTAAACGATTGCACGGTATGTGCCAATAATATCAATCGCAATAACGACGTGCTTTTTAAAAAATTTTTCTTTTTGCTGTGCATATATTTTGTGTTTCAATGAAACAAAAATACGTTTCACTGAAACATAAAATGAAGCACTTGAAACAAAAATTTTTATGACTCTTGATAATACAATTCAAAATTTTCACTGAATAATTAGCGACTCACCTTTGCCATGTTTGATGAGCGATGTCCGATTGATGTGATTTTCAATTCAATGATTTTTAAAGTGTTTTTGTTTTTAGTTTGGGCGACTGAGTCGTTACAATAAACTAGGCATTTTAAAAAAATTCGTGTAGATTGGTTACCCGCAACATTTATTTTTGGTACAAGATGAGGAATTTATTATGAGCAATCTAAGTTTGTATAAACGTTTAAATGATGATAAAAAATTTAATACGCTAATTGAAAATTTTTATCAAAAAATGAGGGACGATTATCGTGTGACACGTTTTTTTTGTGATGATGGGCAAAAAGAACAACGTGATGCGCTAAAAGCATTAGCTAAATTTATTTTTCAGGCTAACGCAACAGAAGGTGACGCATTTAAATCGTTACTCACTCGTTTTTTTATGGTCGCATTTGCGCGATTTAAAGATAAAGAATTACATCCCGAATCAGGTCTTGCTTTTTTTAGTTACATAACGCCTCAAGATAATCCCAGCTCTAAATTATTGTGTGATAGCCATAGCCACTTTTTAAAGTTTATGCCTGGCGATTCGCATTACGATATTGCTATTGAGCATTTAGCAGATTCGTTAAAAGGACTAAATATTGATGAAGATTTGATTACCGATATTTTAAAGTTGGCAGAAAGAGGGCGTAATAGCTTATTGGGTAAGTAATTGTTTTTTTGAAATGATATTTTTCGGAGCGGTTAACTGATATTGAGCCGCTTTGACTGAACGTGTTTTACAACTTCAAAATAACTACATTTTTACCACATTTTTAACCCGCTCCACTTCTCCTAAACTTATGTCAAATAATACCGTAAAACGGCTACAAGCCACGAATTGATAGGCTGAGTAGCAACCCAAAAACTTTAACATTGAAAACGCTTAAATATTTAATATGACCAATACCCCCGATATTTTAAAAACCATTATTGCCAAAAAAGAAGAAGAAGTTGCCCGTCGTCGTGTGCAAACACCGATTGAAATGCTACAAGAAATCGCGAGTAGCATTGAAAAACCGCGTGGGTTTTATGCGGCATTGCAGCGCAAAGCAGCATTAAAAAAACCCGCAATTATCGCTGAAATTAAAAAGGCTTCACCCAGTCAAGGAGTGATTCGTGAAAATTTCCAACCCGTTACGATTGCCCAAGATTACGCCATGAATGGCGCGGCGTGTCTGTCCGTTTTGACCGATAAAACATTTTTTCAAGGTTCGGAAGCCTATTTACAAATGGTGCATGATCGTTGTCCTTTACCCGTTTTGCGTAAAGATTTTATGATTGATTCTTACCAAATTCAGGAAGCGCGAACGCTTGGGGCGGATTGTATTTTGTTAATTGTTGCGGCATTGGACGATTCAAAATTGCACAAATTAGCCAATTTAGCGACCCAATTAGATATGGATGTTTTGGTTGAAGTACATGATGTGAATGAATTGCAACGGGCATTGACACTCGATACAAAACTAATTGGAATCAATAACCGAAATCTACGGACATTTGAAACAAATTTACAAACGACATTGTCCTTAAAAAATGCAATTCCAGACGATCGTTTGGTAATTACAGAAAGCGGCATTCATACGCGTGAAGATGTGGAATTGTTGTTGTCAAATGGTGTTTATACGTTTTTAGTCGGTGAGGCATTTATGCGCGTTGAACAATCAGGACAAAAAATGCGTGAGTTGTTTGCTTTATAAGCGTTTTAATCTATCGGAGCGTCATTCAAAAATAATTTTTCGATTTTAGAAGGTGTATCAACTCTGCAAGATGCAAGCTAAATAACACCAAATTCATAACTATTGATAAAGACCGAGTTAAAAATTTGGATGATGACTTAAATTTAGGGTGCGAAATGTGGGATGAACGCTTACACGGATCAAAGTGGCGTGCTACACTTTTGAGCCTTTTAAAATCATTTTTCTTTTGAGATTTACCTTTAATGAAAGCTATGGAAGCGAATTTTGCACAAATTATTACGGCAGTTGGCGAAGATTTAACACGCGAAGGTTTAATTGATACCCCAAAACGCGCTGCAAAAGCATTTAAATTTTTAAATAACGGTTACGACAAAACCTTAGAAGATGTTTTGAATGGCGCAATTTTCACCGCCGATAGCGATGATATGGTCATTGTGAAAGACATTGAATTGTATTCACTTTGTGAACATCATTTATTGCCGTTTATTGGTAAATGCCACGTTGGTTATTTACCCGATGGCAAGGTTTTAGGCTTATCGAAAATTGCTCGCGTGGTTGATATGTACGCACGACGTTTGCAAATTCAAGAAAAACTCACCAAACAAATTGCAGATGCCATCGAACAAGCAACTGGCGCACGTGGCGTTGCTGTTGTTATTGAAGCAAAACATTTGTGCATGATGATGCGCGGCGTTGAAAAACAAAATTCAGTCATGACAACTTCGGCAATGAAAGGAATTTTTCGCAAAGAAATCAGCACGCGTTCTGAATTTTTAAATTTAATCAATCGCTAGGCTAATTTATGTCAGATAAAAAAATCGGTGTTTTACTTACAAATTTAGGTTCCCCAACCGCGCCAACCGTCCCTGCAGTGCGAAAATTTTTGAAAGATTTTTTAGGTGATAAGCGGGTTGTGAATTTACCACGTCCATTGTGGCTATTGATTTTACATGGTTTTGTATTGCCATTTCGTCCCAAAAAATCGGCGCAAGCCTACGCCAAAATTTGGAACACCGAAAAAGGTTCACCCCTGACGTTTTACACTCGCCAATTAACAGAAAAAGTTGCCGCCAAATTAAATCCACAACACGTTTTGGTTAGCTATGCGATGAGCTACGGCGAGCCATCGATACCAACACAATTACGTCATTTCAAAGAACAAGGTGTCACTGAAATTGTAATTTTGTCGTTGTATCCACAGTATTCATCGACAACAACAGCATCCGTTTATGATTCGTTGACTAAAGAATTAAATATCTGGTGGCATTTACCTTCTTTTCAATTTATCAGCGATTATCATCAAAATGCGCGTTATATCACGGCATTGGCAGAATCCATTGAAACTGCGTGGCGCGAAAAACCTAAAAATCAAATGCTGGTCATGTCGTTCCACGGTTTGCCCGAATTACTGACTAAAAAAGGCGATCCGTATTTCTATCAATGCCAAAAAACGGCTGCCTTGTTAGCCGCTAAATTGAATTTAAAAGAAAACGAATGGCGATTGGTTTTTCAATCACGTTTTGGTAAAGCCGAATGGTTAAAACCTTATTGTGTCGATACGTTAGAAGCCCTGCCAAAAGAAGGCGTGAAAAGCGTGGATTTAATTTGTCCAGGTTTTGCGGTGGATTGCTTGGAAACACTCGAAGAAATTGCGATGGAAAATAAACATATTTATCAAGAAGCAGGTGGTGGCGATTACCGCTATATTCCAGCGTTAAACGATTCTGATGAAAATGTGAGCGTGATTTTAGATGTTTTGAATTTTGAAGTTGGAAAGGAAATAAAATGACGGCACTCATAGGCATTATTATGGGTTCAACGTCCGATTGGGAAACGATGCAATTTGCTGTTGAAACATTAAAAAAACTCGGTATTCCCCATGATGTTGAAGTTGTTTCAGCACATCGCACGCCTGATAAATTATTTTCTTACGCTGAAAGTGCCGAAAGAAAAGGTCTGGAAGTTATTATTGCAGGTGCTGGCGGTGCGGCGCATTTACCTGGCATGACTGCCGCAAAAACTGCCATTCCTGTTTTGGGTGTTCCCGTTCAATCCAAAGCGTTAAATGGCATGGATTCATTGTTATCGATTGTGCAAATGCCCGCTGGAATTCCAGTTGGAACCTTAGCGATTGGCAAAGCGGGAGCAATTAACGCGGCATTACTCGCTGCGGCAATTATCAGCAACAAACACACACAATATCGACAAACATTAAACGATTTTAGACAAGCGCAAACAGACAGCGTTTTGGCAAATTCAGATCCGCGTGAGGAATTAGAATGAAAGTTGGCATTTTAGGTGGCGGACAATTAGCACGAATGATTGCATTAGCGGGTTATCCGTTAGGCTTAAATTTTATCTTTTTAGACCCATCAGTTAGCGCGTGTGCAACAACATTAGGTCGTCATTTACACGGCGATTATCACGATGAATATTTACTTGCAGAACTCGCAAAACGTGCCGATGTTGTCACTTATGAATTTGAAAATGTACCTGCGAATGTAGCTGAATTTTTAGCCGCTCGCACACAAGTTTACCCTTCACCAAAAGCACTTCAAATCGCGCAAGACAGGCTGCTTGAAAAAGAATTTTTAAACGAGTTAGGTATTCCGACCGCCTCTTATGCAACGGTCGATAGCTGGGAAAGTTTGCAATCAGCGATGGAAACAATTGGTTATCCCGCAATTTTAAAAACACGCACGCAAGGTTATGACGGCAGAGGTCAATCTGTTTTGAAATCAGCGGCAGATTTAAAAGCGTCTTGGCAAAAATTAAACGGTTTGCCTTCGATTGCAGAAGGTTTTGTAAATTTTAACCGTGAAGTTTCAATTGTTGCGGTGCGTAGCGTTTCGGGTGAATTGGCATTTTATCCACTGTCTGAAAATGTTCATCGTGGCGGCATTTTGCGTTTGTCTGAAAGTCGTGAAAATGATGTGATGCAAGCAAAAGCCGAAGATTACGCTACACGTTTGATGACTGCATTGGAATATGTTGGTGTGTTGGCGTTGGAATTATTTGAAGTCGATGGCGAATTAGTTGCCAATGAGTTTGCACCACGAGTCCATAATTCAGGGCATTGGACAATTGAAGGTGCAGAAACCAGTCAATTTGAAAATCATTTACGCGCAATTTTAGATTTATCGCTGGGTTCAACAGCGGCAATCGGAAAGGTTGCAATGGTTAATTTTATTGGTGGAAAACCTGAAAGCGAACAGGTTTTAAAAATTCAAAACGCACATTTACATCTCTATGCAAAAGCCTCGCGCAAAGGTCGTAAAGTAGCGCACGCGACAGTTCATGCCGCGACAACCGAAGAACTCGAACCGCTGAAAAAACGTTTGATTATGCTGGCAAATGACGTTGATGACTCATGAAAAATCACTTTCAGAAGCGGTAAACAGATTTCAAAACATTTCAATAGCTATTAACAAAGAAACTTAACTCAAACAAACATATTAA
>CAIRCR010000199.1 GCA_903877065.1 uncultured Pseudomonadota bacterium | reverse complement strand
TTTTTCTTACTGTTCTTCATCTTTGGAATTGGATTGTTAGCTGGGGTATCGCTGTTATTTGGTTCTGAGATAGCGTTTCAGATGGTACTGATAATTTCTTTTTTAATTGTCGGTTATCGTTTTACGAAGTGGTTATTTGGAATATAAACCATGCTGATTACGGAACATTTAGATTGGCGTGACATTGTGAATCACTTACCGATGGGCGCATCAAAAACGTTAGCGTCTTGTTGTAGTGTTAAATCCTTTAACAAAACTTCTAAAAGTCTGACGTTACGCATTAGTGTTGATAATGCCAACGCAAATGCTGATAGTTCAGTGGAAGAATTGCAACAGGCGATTCGTGATATTACGGGCGTTGATAAAATCAGCGTCACAATTAAGGTGGTTGAATCAGGTGAGATTATTGGGAAACGAAAACACACGTTGAATGGTTAAAAAATGTAACTAAAGATAACAATTTGATATAAATAATTACATTTTAATCAGAATTCAACAAAACGCTTTTATTAGAGAAATTATTTCTCTATAATTATCGCATGGGAAAAATCTATACTGAAAATGGCTGGCTGATTCGAGTGCAGGGAAATGAACATCCACCTGTTCACGTTCATGTTTTACATTCAAATGGCAAAGCGTTAATTACACTCGATGGTCAGATTAAGAATTCTAGTGTACCAGCCAAAGTTATCAAACAAGCCGTTGAATGGATTACATCAAACCAAGACCTTATAAAATCTGAATGGCAACGAATGAACAATCCACGCGGTAAATCATTATGAGAAAAAATAGCTTTCGTTTAGCTGGCGTAACAGCATTACCCCCTTATCAACTTGAAATTACTTACACCGATAACAACACCATAACGGTGAACCTAGAAAACCTTATTAAATCATTTGACGTTTTTACACCACTCGAAGATTCAAATGAATTCACCAGTGCAACGATTACAGACTTTGGTTTTACACTCGAATGGTCATCGGGAGCATCACTGGATTCTGACCGATTATTTGAAATGGCGTTGGAACAATCGGGAATGGTTTCAAATGCCCATTTTAGACGTTGGCAAGATACGAATCAGTTATCACTTACTCAAGCGGCACAAGCTATTGGTTTAACTCGTAGAACTATCAGTCAATACAGAACTGGAAAACGTCCTGTCCCTCGAACTGTCTCTTTAGCTTGTAAAGGTTGGGAAGTAGAACAAAATAATTCTGGACAGGTAGCGATTTAAATGACAGAACAGTCAATCACAACAGTTATTAACAAATGGAAAATCATTGAAATGGATATGTGGGGGCAAGATTTTGTCAACGCAGAAATGGAGGGATATTTTGATTTTCGAGAAGATGGTAGCAGTGAATTTCACTTTGGTTATGTACATGGTTACATGACTTGTCATTATTCTGTAAAACGTGATTACGTTAGTTTTTCTTGGGAAGGTTCTGATGAGATGGATGAAGCATCGGGGGAAGGAGACGGATTGTTAGAAGACGGTGAACTGAGTGGCTCTTTGTCTTTTGATAATGGTGATGAAACTTTTTTCAAAGCAATCGCCTTCAAACCATAGCTCCTTTACGTTTTAAAACGCCGTTCTTTAGATATTTCTGTCATTTAAACTGGCATGATGCACAGACTGAAAAGAATTTGTCATGACTGTTCGAGAATCAAACGAAATACGAATTTCAACTTGCTGGTCTAATTTTTCTAAAATGGTAATGATTCGGTCTAATGTGAACCTCCGTAATTTAGCGTTACGAATCCTAGAAAATTCAGTATGAGACACGCCAGTTAATCTTTCAGCATCACGAGTTGAAAGTCCTTTATCATCCATAACTTGAATAATCTTTGAACAAACAATAGCACGCGCTTGTTCTAAGCCAGAATTTGGATGTCCAAAATCCTGATAAACATTACCACTGCCCCTAATCAATTCAAAATCATCATCCATTTTTCAGCACCTCTTTTAAACGTTTAAATCGGTTATGGATAAGTTCAACATCCATCTGTGGTGTTTTAATTCCTGTTTTAGATTTCTTTTGAAATGCGTGTAATAAACTTTTTTACAAAGAAGACAGGAATTTAGACAGTTTTCCGAATCCCGAAATACAGCAAAAGCGTTTTGCTCGTGTCACCGCGACATACAATAAAGACCTTTCTTTTTTTTCATGCTCTTGCATGATTGTTACATCATTGGAATCGATAATACTTAATGGTAAAACACCTTCATTTACACCAGCAACGAACACATAATCAAACTCTAACCCTTTAATTCTGTGCATTGTAGATAACCGAACACCTAATACTGATACAGTATCTGTGCTGTTAGAATCAATTTTAAAGTATGGTATCTTATTTAAAAGTAAGGCTTTTGCATAACAATCCACGTCCGAATTTCTACGAACAGTGATACAAATCTTCGCTAATTCTGCTTCAGTGAATTTATTTAGGGATTTGATTATAAATGCTTTTTCTTCATCTTCAGTGTTAAAACAATGAATGACAGGTTTATCACCAGTCATTACAGAACGATAGCCTTTTTGGTTATCTAATCCTGCATCAAGGTCATCAAATTGATGATTTGAAAGCACTGATGTAGCGCAATTTCTTATTTGTTCCGTTGTTCTGTAATTGAGTCGCAGTTTTTTACTTCTGCCTATTACTTTAATGCCGCATTGCCCAAGTACCACATTGCTTCCATAAATACGCTGATGAGCATCACCAACAATAAATAAATCATTTTTTTGCTCAGGAACTAATTCACGAATTAAGCGAAAAGCATTGCCGCCAAAATCTTGAGCTTCATCGACAATGACAGATGAATATGGAAGTTGTATAAGTTTTGCTTGAATTAGTCCTATTGCATCACGATAAACATCTTCG
>CAIRCR010000198.1 GCA_903877065.1 uncultured Pseudomonadota bacterium | reverse complement strand
GACAAACCTCAATCGATGGTGAATGAAGCTTTTCAAGGGATGGTTTACCGAGCACACCCATACGCACGGCCAGTCATTGGTTTTATGAATGATCTTGAGAATATGACTGATCCTAGATTTAATAGCATAATGCTTACTAAGTTTATGAATATGATTATGGAAAGCGGCAAAAAGTCTATTGCTGAAAGTATTATTTATGGCGCGTTAGGTGTAATTGAGCGCAAAGGTCATGAAGCACCGTTGGATATTCTGTCTAAAGCGTTAGAAAATGTTCAGCCGCGAGTAGAAGTTAAGTCGCGGCGTGTCGGTGGTGCAACGTATCAGGTTCCTGTTGAGGTTCGTCCTGCGCGTCGTATGGCTTTAGCAATGCGTTGGTTGATTGATGCGTCACGTAAAAGAAATGAGCGCACGATGGCAGCTAAGTTAGCAGGTGAATTGATGGATGCATTTGAAAGTAGAGGTTCTGCGGTCAAAAAGCGTGAAGATACTCACCGTATGGCTGATGCAAACAAAGCATTTTCGCATTATCGCTGGTAATAGGTTAGTTAGTCATTGTGGTACGCAAAACACCTGTAGAACGGTATCGCAATATTGGTATCATGGCACATATTGATGCAGGCAAAACAACGACAACTGAGCGTATTCTTTACTATACGGGTGTTTCACACAAAATAGGTGAAGTTCACGACGGTGCTGCTGTTATGGATTGGATGGTGCAAGAGCAAGAGCGAGGTATAACAATTACTTCAGCCGCTACAACTTGTTTTTGGAATGGAATGCGAGGACAGTACGATTTGCATCGCATTAATATTATAGATACACCAGGGCATGTTGATTTTACTATAGAAGTAGAGCGCTCGTTGCGTGTTTTAGATGGTGTATGTGCTGTTTTTTGTGCAGTTGGTGGTGTTGAGCCACAGTCAGAAGCTGTGTGGAGACAAGCTGATAAATATCAAGTGCCTCGATTGGTTTTTGTAAACAAAATGGATAGGTTGGGTGCAGATTTTTATCGTGCAGTTGAACAGATTAAATTGCGATTATCTGTCAATCCTGTTTTGTTGCAATTGCCGATAGGTAAAGAAGATTCTTTTGAAGGTGTTATTGATTTATTGAGTATGCGTGCAATTTATTGGCACGAGGTGAATATGGGGATGACCTTTGATGAATTGGTAATTCCTTCTGCGTTAGAGATAGAAGCTAAAAAATGGCGTGAGCAATTGATGGAAGTTGCGGCTGATTCAAGTGAATTTTTTATGGATAAGTACCTTGAAACTGGTTTCTTGAATGATGATGAAATAAAGGAGGGTATTCGAGCTTTAACAATTGCAAATCGAATCGTTCCTGTATTTTGCGGATCAGCTTTTAAGAATAAGGGGGTTCAGGCTTTGTTAGACGCTGTTATTGACTACTTGCCTTCGCCATTAGATGTAAAGTCTGTCCAAGGTGTTCTTATAGATGGCTCTCAAGATATTAGGATTGCAAAAGATGATGCGCCATTTTCAGCTTTGGTATTTAAAATTGCCACTGATCCATTTGTAGGTGTCATGGCTTTTTTTAGGGTTTATTCTGGAAGTCTTTCTACTGGTAATACTATTTACAACTCTGTAAAAATGAAGCGTGAACGAATAGGGCGAATTGTACAGCTACATGCAAACAGTCGAGAAGATGTTAAGCGGGTTTTTGCAGGTGATATTGCAGCTATTATCGGTTTGAAAGATGTTACTACAGGCGACACGTTGTGTGATGATAAAGATATTATCATTTTGGAGAAAATAGCCTTTCCAGAACCTGTGATTTTCGTTGCTATAGAGCCTAAGACTAAAGCAGATCAGGAGCGCATGATTATTGCGCTGGATAGATTAGGGCAAGAAGATCCATCGTTTAGGGCTCATATAGATTGTGACTCTGGTCAAACTGTTATTTCTGGGATGGGCGAGTTACATTTAGATATTATTGTTGATCGCATGAAGCGTGAATTTAGCGTTGATGCTAACGTAGGTCTGCCGCAGGTTGCTTATCGTGAAACAATTAGCAAGGTTGTTGATCAAGAACTTACGTTTGAACGTCAATCAGTTGGTCGTGGTCAATATGCTCATGTTTGTTTGCGTTTAGAGCCCCAATCTCGTGATGACGGTTACTTGTTTGTAAGTGAGATTGCCGATGGTACTATTCCAACTGAGTATATTGTTTCGATTAACAAGGGAATTCAGGATCAGTTGAAAAGCGGTATTTTGGCTGGGTATCCAATGTTGGATTTGAAGGTTGTGCTTTTCGATGGTTCTTATCATGATGTTGACTCAAGTGAAGCAGCTTTTCGTACCGTTGGATCTATGTGTTTTAGGGAAGGTGCCAAAAAAGCTAATCCTGTTTTATTAGAGCCTATGATGAATGTTGATGTAACAACTCCCGAAGAATATATGGGGGGGGTTGTTGGTGATCTCAGTAAGCGTAGAGGTGTAATTCAGGCAATGAAGGACGTGTCGTTCGCAAAGATTATTAGTTGTGAGGTGCCACTAGCTGAGATGTTTGGTTATGCTACGCACTTGCGTTCGTTGACACAGGGTAGGGCGACGTACAGTATGCAGTTTAATAAATATAACGAAGTTCCAGCGCATATTACTGAAACCATTATTAATAAATTTTCGTAAAATTTTGAATTATTTTAGGGTGTAACTTATGGCTAAAGAGAAGTTTTCGCGTAGCAAACCCCACGTTAACGTTGGTACGATTGGACACGTTGATCACGGTAAGACTACTTTAACAGCTGCATTGACCAGCGTAATGGCTAAATTGCACGGTGGTGCAGTTAAGGCGTTTGATCAAATTGATAACGCACCAGAGGAAAGAGCGCGTGGTATCACGATTGCGACTTCGCATGTTGAATATGAATCAACTGTTCGTCACTATGCGCACGTTGACTGTCCAGGTCATGCAGATTATGTGAAAAACATGATTACAGGTGCGGCACAAATGGATGGTGCTATTTTAGTTTGCTCGGCGGCTGATGGTCCGATGCCGCAAACTAGAGAGCATATTTTGTTGTCAAGACAGGTTGGCGTTCCTTACGTTGTTGTTTTTTTGAACAAAGTGGACATGGTTGATGACGAAGAATTGATTGAATTGGTTGAAATGGAAATCAGGGAATTGCTCGATATGTATGAGTTTCCTGGTGACGATACGCCAATTGTTAGAGGTTCTGCTTTGTTGGCGCTACAAGGTGACGAAAGTCCAATTGGTATGCCTTCGGTAATTAAATTAGTTGAAGCATTGGATTCGTACATTCCATTGCCAGAACGTGCTGTTGATGGTTCATTTTTAATGCCGATTGAAGATGTATTTTCAATTTCAGGTCGTGGTACTGTTGTAACTGGTCGTATCGAGCGTGGTGTTATTAAAGTGGGGCAAGAGGTTGAAATAGTTGGGATTCGTCCGACCGTTGTTACGACTTGTACTGGCGTTGAGATGTTCCGTAAATTATTAGATCAGGGTGAAGCTGGTGATAACGTAGGCTTGTTATTGCGTGGTACAAAACGTGATGACGTAGAGCGCGGTCAAGTTTTGGCGCATAAAGGTACGATCAAGCCACATTCTCATTTCAATTCTGAAATTTATATTTTGTCTAAAGATGAAGGTGGTCGTCATACGCCGTTTTTTAATGGTTATCGCCCACAGTTTTATTTTAGAACTACCGACGTAACTGGTGCTGTAGAGTTGCCAGAAGGTGTTGAAATGGTAATGCCAGGGGATAATATCTCCGTTAAAGTGAAATTGATTTCACCTATTGCTATGGAAGATGGGTTGCGTTTTGCAATTCGCGAAGGCGGGCGCACAGTGGGTGCCGGCGTTGTTGCATCGATTATTGAGTAAGAATTATGTCTAATCAAACTATCAGAATCCGTTTGAAATCTTTTGATCACAAATTAATTGATCAATCGGCTAGTGAGATAGTAGAAACAGCAAGAAGAACAGGTGCTCAAGTTAAGGGACCTATTCCATTGCCTACTAAAAAAGAACGTTTTACCGTATTGGTTTCACCTCACGTTGACAAAGATGCTCGTGATCAGTACGAATTAAGAACCTACAAAAGGCTGTTGGATATTGTCGAACCTACTGATAAAACAGTAGATGCTCTGATGAAATTGGATCTTGCAGCTGGTGTTGATGTTCAAATTAAGTTGAATTAAGAATAGAGGAATTGGCAAATGTCAATAGGTCTTATTGGTCGAAAATGTGGTATGACCAGAGTCT
>CAIRCR010000197.1 GCA_903877065.1 uncultured Pseudomonadota bacterium | reverse complement strand
TAAAAAATTTTGCGCTAAATGTGCGAAGGCGTATGCATCTTGTGGATTTTGAACGAGGTAGTTTTTTAACCAGTCGATGGCTTCTGAAAAGCGTCCAGTTTCGCGTAATTCAATCGCTGCGTCATATAGGCTTTTGGGTTGCAATGACACGGAAAGCGCGTTCACAGCGTCGCCTTGTAAGCCAAAAGATTCTTTGCCTTGATTGAAGATCGCACGCGCTAAATCAAACTGTTCAGTTTTAATCAGCGCGTCGATATAACTGAGCCAAAACTGTGTTTGGTTTGGATTGGTTTCAAGCGCGATTTTGAAAAACGGCAACGCTAACTCTGCTTTATTCATGGCGACAGCAAGCACACCTAAATTGTGATTTGCGTCTGGATGATTCGGTTGAGTTTGCAAAATAGCGCGATAAAGTTGCTCCGCTTGTGGCAATTCACCCGCACGATGATGTTGAATGGCTTGTTGTAAAAGGTCAGTCATGAGTTTTAATTTCCGCTTGAAATGTAATTTTTTAAAATTTTGGCACAGCAGCTAATAATTTCTGCGTGTACGGATGTTTTGGATTAAGTAAAACTTGTGCTACCGCGCCCTGCTCCACAATTTTTCCTTGATACATCACGGCGACATCATCCGCGATTTCTGCAACGACTCCCAAATCATGTGTGATAAATAAATAACTCATGCCTTGTTCACGTTGCAGCGTTTTCAATAATTGAATAATTTGTGCCTGAACGGAAACATCTAACGCGCTAGTCGGTTCATCACAAATAATCACTTTGGGTTCAACCGCTAACGCTCGTGCAATACAAATACGTTGCCGTTGTCCGCCCGAAAATTCATGCGGATAGCGATACATCGCCATTTCGGGCAATTCCACACGCAACAACAAATTCTTTACTCGTGTTTCACGTTCAGCCAACGACATTTCAGGATGCAAGGCGCGTAATCCTTCAGCGATAATTTCACCGACCAACAAACGCGGATTCATGGACGAAAATGGATCTTGAAACACGATTTGCATTGCGGCACGCTGTTGACGCAATGCCTCACCATTCAGAGAATGCAAGGCGATTCCGTCTAAAAAAATTTCACCGCCATTCGACGGAATTAAATGCAACAAGGCTTTTCCAAGCGTGGTTTTACCGCAACCCGATTCGCCAACTAATGCCAAGGTTTTTCCACGTTGTAATGTAAAACTAACACCATCAACCGCACGCACATAATCCACCACGCGCTTAAAAATACCTTTGCGAATCGGATAATGACAGTGGAAATTTTGAACGGTTAATAATGCTGGTTTGATGATGATTTCTTTATTTTCACAACTTCGCATCGACGGCAATGCCGCCACTAATTTTTGGGTGTAAGAATGTTGTGGATTTTGAAATACATTTTTTGCGTCGCCCGTTTCGACAATTTTACCGTTTTGCATCACCGCGACACGTCCCGCAATGCTCGCAACCAACGCCAAATCATGACTAATCAGCCACAACGCCATGCCCGTTTTTGCTTGAATGTTTTTGAGAAGTTCTAAAATTTGGGCTTGAATTGTGACATCTAAAGCAGTCGTCGGTTCGTCAGCAATCAATAAATCGGGCTTTCCTGCCAACGCAATCGCAATCATCACTCGTTGTCGTTGTCCACCCGAAAGTTGGTGAGGATAATCGTTGACACGTTGCACGGCATTAGGCAATTCAACCTGTTGCAATAGTTCAACAACGCGATTTTTAATTTCTAGTTTGGATAAATTGAAATGCAACGTAACTACTTCAGCGATTTGTTGCCCAATCGTCATGACGGGATTGAGTGATGCAATCGGATCTTGAAAAATAATGGCAATGCGTCTTCCTCGAATTTTGCACCATTCTTTTTCAGAACATTGCGACAAATCTTCATTTTCCAAACGCATCGAATCACGTTGGACAAACGCGTTGTGCGGCAATAAATTCAACGCCGCTAAAGCTGTCATTGATTTACCCGAACCCGATTCACCGACTAAGGCAAACGTTTCACCCGCGTAAATGTCAAAACTGATTTTATCGACAACGGGTAAATCATTAAAACTAACGCTTAAATTTTCAACGGCAAATAGGCGTGCCGCTTTGTTCATTTAAAAACCGTATTGATAAACGATGCGATATGTCCAATTTCTTCAACGCATACGCTGTGTTCCATCAAATAATCATGCCATTTAATTGGATAACCCATCGCTTTCAAACCATCAAACGCGGCTTTTCCCGTTTCAATTGCTACGATAGAATCAATAATGCCATGCGCCATAAAAATCGGTGTGTGATTATTGGCTTCAGCGCGTTGAGTTTTTAACGTGTCAAGCGTCGGCAAATAAGCAGATAACGCAATAATGCCTGCTAACGGTTGCGCGTAGCGTAAACCCGTGTGCAGCGCTAAAACCCCGCCTTGTGAAAAACCGACCAATAAAATATTTTTTGACGGAATGCCGCGATCAATTTCTTTTTGAATCAATTGTTCAATTAACTGAGCGGAGCGTTCAATACCTGCAACATCAACTTCTCGCGTCAATTCATTGATGCTCATAATGTCGTACCACGCTCGCATTTCTGCGCCGTTATTGATGGTAATTTTTTCAACAGGTGCGTGTGGAAAAATAAAACGAATACTCGACGAATCAACTAAATGTAATTCTGGCACAATGCCTTCAAAATCATGACCATCTGCGCCTAAACCGTGCAGCCAAATGACAGAATATTTGTGTGTAGAAGTCGCAGGAATTTCAACGCTTGTTAGCGCGTGGGCGTTTTGCTGTGTCATAACTATCCAAAGAATCAGTAAAATAAAAAATGTCGCTGTTTTAATGACGCGACGTGACAAAGTACGAAAAATTAGCATCATTTTTGGCTGCTTCACGAAAATAACGCGCTGTAAGTTTGTGCTGTTATTTCGGGCTGTGGTGTCGCTAAACCGCCAATTACCGCCAATAAATCTGCACCAGCATCAATTAACGTTGCACCATTTGTAGGCAAAATACCGCCAATGGCGACAATCGGTAACGATAAAATCTTTTTACCAGCAGTTAACGTGCCGATTTCAGCTTGTTGTGCGAGTGGTTTTGTATTTGACGTAAAAAAACGCCCGAATGCCACATAATTCACGCCTTGTGATTGTGCTTTTAGTGCCAATTCCAACGAGTTGTAACACGACACACCAATGATTGCTTTTGTGCCTAAACGCTCGCGGGCTTGTGTTATATCTCCATCATCTTTGCCTAAATGAACACCGTCAGCTCCCATTTTTTGAGCTATTTCTACGTTGTCGTTAATCAACAGCGGCACGTTATAAACATGACAAAGTTTCAGTAATTTTCGCGCTAAAGTTAACGTGTCATTGGACGTTTTATCTCGATATTGAACAACACACGCGCCACCTTTTAAAACCGCTTTGGTAAATTCTAAAATTTCATCAAACGTTTTGCCTTCTGGCGTAATCGCATACAGTCCCCGTTTTGGCATCGGTAACATTTATTCATTTCTCCAAAAAAGACGATTTGGATTCAACTGCCCCGCCCCTGTTCGATAAGCGGTTTGCAAACTATGCCAAGTGTATTCTTGCGCGTCATTTAGGGCTTGCAGTGGCTCGACACCTAACGCAAATAATGCCGCAAGACTCGCCGCTAAAGTACAACCCGAACCGTGATAATTTGCAGGTAATCGCGCCCAAGTGTAATTTTCTTGATTATTAAAACTAAAAAGTCGATTTTCAACACTTGCTGTTGATTCATCCGCGCCAGTGATTAAAACGTACTCGCAGCCATATTCTAATAATCGCAAACCACACGCTTCAATATCATCTAAACCTGTTAAACGTCGCGCTTCTTGACAATTTGGCGTTAAAACGGTCGTAAGCGGAATTAACCAATCACGAAGTGCAGTCAATAATTCTTCATTAGCTAAATTTGTTCCACCACCTGCCGCAAGAATGGGATCTAAAATAATCGGAACGAGTGGGTAATGACGCACAACGTCATAGATGGCTTGAGCAACGTCAGCACTTCCAATTAAACCGATTTTAAAGGCATGAACAGGCATATCGTCTAATAACCGTTTCGCTTGCTGAATAATATGTTGTGGTTTTTGCGGAATACAATCTGCTACATTTTTCGTATTTTGCTCCGTTAAACAAGTGATAATGCTTGCAGCATGGCAAGTGTGGCTAATAATGGTTTCAATGTCGGCTTGAATTCCCGCTCCACCGCTTGGATCGTGACCTGAGAAAGAAACTACAACGGGACGCTGTGTGTATTGCATGATTTTTCTGACTTAATACAATTTAAAAGAAAATAATAGTGCTGCCGATAATGGCGTAACAGCGTGGTAACTCATCGACTATAAAATAGATTTCTCAAATTATCGAACGCAAATTTTAACCTTAAACAGCGAATTAAGTATGTCCACAAACGAAGAATACGTCTTAACTGACACCGATTTAATTGTTTCGAAAACCGATTTGAACGGAATTATTACCTATGCCAGCGTTGATTTTATTCGCATTAGTGGCTATTCCCAAGCTGAATTGATTGGTGCGCCGCATAGCATTTTGCGTCATCCCGATATGCCAAAAGAGGCGTTTGCCGACTTATGGAAAACAATAAAATTAAATCAGCCGTGGTCGGGAATCGTAAAAAATAAGACAAAAACAGGCGGCTTTTATTGGATACACACCGATATTATGCCGCTTTTTGAAAATGGGAAAATTGTCGGCTATATGTCTGTTAGAACCAAGCCACCTGCAGAAGAAATTGCAACAGCCACTAATTTGTACCGTGAAATGCAGGCTGGTCGCAATAAAATCAAGCTCGATGAAGGTCAAATGATTGAGCCTGGAATGATTTGCGCTATTCGCCGAACTTTTGGCAACACCAGCGTTAAAACAAAATTGTGGACATTAGTTACCGTTTCGATGCTTTCACTGACAGGCATTGCAGCTTATGGCAGTTACAGTTTAAACATCATTAAAGCAATCTCAGAAAACAACATGAGTGAAGTCGAATTTCATGCTAAAGGTGTGAATTTATCACGTGCAGTACAAGTTGAATTTAAAGTCGAAGTTCAGGAGTTTAAAAACAGCTTATTGCGTGGACAAGACCCTTCCGCTTTTTCAAAATATAGCAAAGCTTTTGATGAACAAGGCGAAAAAGTGGTTAAAAATTTAACTGCCCTCAAGAACGAAATGATTAACGTATCTGATGCAGACACGATTGCAATAATTGACACGGCAATCAAAAGCCACAGTGAAATGATGACGAAATACCATACTGCACTGAAAGCCTATCAAACCGACAATCCCGCCAGCATTATGGTAGTTGATACAATGGTAAAAGGCATAGACCGTGCGTTTGTCGGTGATATTGATAAATTAGTGGCGTTTCACGAAAACGAAATTGCAAAAAGTATTGAAGAAGGCAAAGCGATTTCAACTAACGTGGTTAATGATTTTCAAAAATCCGTTATTTTAATTGCCTTATCAATTGCTCTAATTTTACTAGCTTGGTCAGTTGCAACACTTCTTAGCGTACTTACACCAATCAAAAATGCAACTCAATTGATTAAAGACGCTTGTGAAGGCAATAAAATTAAAATGAGCGCGTTTACGAAAAGCGAACTTGGTAAATTGATGCAAGCCATAAAAATGATGGCAGTTAAATCAAGTTTTGAAGCAATAGAAGATAAACGTATAGCGCGTGAAATGTTACGAATCAAAATGGCACTCGACGAAGTAAGGGTGCCTGTGACGTTATCAAACACACAAAAAGAATTGATTTACATGAATGCCGCTGCACAGTCATTGTGGGATGCCATGAGTTCAGAAATTGCAACGCGTATTCCCGATTTCACGTTAAAGGGGATGTACGGCAAAGCTATTAGTCGTTATTTGGAAACCGAAGAAGACCGTATCGAATTCGTTGAACACCGCAAAGAACCCAAAATGATGTTTGTCAATTTGGGTGGCAAAAAATTACGTTTAACCATCATTTCCGTTTACGACGAAAATAACAATTACGCAGGGCGAGCAACACAATGGAAAGATATTACGGCAGAAGTTGCGATACAAAACCAAATTTCACGCATTGTTGAAGATGCAATCAGTGGTAATTTTAGAAATCAGGTCAATATTTCCGACAAAAGCGGTTTTTTCCGTGAATTAGCGGACGGTCTTAATGCGTTATTAGAAACCTGTGAAAAAAGTTATAACGACATTGCTGATATTTTTAACGCGCTTTCACACGGCGACTTAACACACAAAATTAGCAGTCAATATACGGGCGAATTTGAAACCATTAAAAACAACGCAAACAACACGGTAGATAAATTAACTGAAATTGTGGAGCAAATTAAGCTAATTACCAGCAGCGTAAATTCTGGTTCTAAAGAAATTGCCGCGAGTAATAACGATTTGTCTAAACGTACTACATCACAAGCAAGCACGTTAGAAGAAACGGCAGCAAGTATGCACGAGTTAAATTCGATTGTTCAAACGAATACCGAAAACGCGAATGATGCCAATACGTTCGTGATTAAAACATCGGATATTGCATCTCAAGGCGTAAAAGTAATTAGCCGTGTTGTTCATACGATGGAAGATATTCGAGAATCATCACGCAAAGTTGTTGATATTATTTCTGTCATTGATGGTATTTCATTTCAAACCAACATTTTAGCGTTAAATGCTGCGGTTGAAGCGGCGCGTGCTGGTGAACAAGGACGTGGTTTTGCCGTTGTTGCAACAGAAGTTCGCAGTTTGGCACAACGTGCGGCGGCGGCGGCTGGTGAAATTAAAATGTTAATCAATGATTCTGTCGAAAAAATTGAAGACGGCAGCAAATTAGTTGTTGATGCGGGACGAACGATGGAAGATATTGTCAGTTCAATTCAAACCGTTACACAAATGATTTCGGAAATTTCTTCTGCTTCAAATGAACAAAGCGCAGGTATTGGACAAGCAAATAGTGCCATTTTGGGAATGGAAGAAGTCACGCAACAAAACGCAGCATTAGTTGAGCAGTCTTCGGTTATTGCGGATAACTTAAAAACCCAAGCTGTCGAGCTTTCAAACGCGGTTGATTATTTCAAAATAAGCTAATTATGCGGGCAATGATTTTAGCGGCAGGGCGCGGTGAACGAATGCGCCCGTTGACTGATAACACGCCAAAACCGTTGCTTTTAGCGGCTGGAAAATCACTCATTGAACGCACAATTGAACAATTGGTTGCTGCAAAGTTTACAAAATTAGTCATCAATCATGCGTATTTAGGTCAGCAAATTGAAGCGGTATTGGGTGACGGATCACGTTTTGGCGCGACAATTTGCTATTCGCCTGAAGGTGAAAATGGTTTAGAAACGGCGGGGGGAATTATTAACGCCTTGCCTTTGCTCGGTGATAAACCATTTTTGGTTGTAAACGGTGACATTGCGACAAATTTTCCATACGCAGAACTTAAAAATACAACGTTTGATTTAGCACATTTGATTTTAGTGCCTAATCCTGAGCATCATCAAGCAGGTGATTTTCAAATTTGTGCAAAGGGTAAACTTAAAGCACATTCCCCCAGCCATCCAAACATTAAAAATTTTCATACCTTTAGCGGTATTGGCATTTATTCGCCAGAATTTTTTACAACCGCACCAAAAAATAGCACAAAACTCGCGCCATTATTACGCACCGCGATGTTGCAACAGCGTGTAACGGGACAGTTTTTTGATGGTTTCTGGATGGATATTGGCACACCTGAACGTTTACACGCATTTGAAAATCACCTCGCACCGCAGCAGGTTTAAATTTATAATCCACCGCTCGAAGTTCGACAGAATTTCAGTTTCAAAACAATCTCCTAACAATAAAAATAATGAGGAAATACCATGCTCAAAATAATTTTAGCGGCATCTTTTTTCGTATTGACATCGAACAGCTATGCTGTTGATCACAGTATGCACAGCGGTGGAATGAGCGGCGGCGGTGGGTCATCATCGTGTGAAAAGGCAAGATTTGATAAATTTCAACCAGAGCATTTAGCTACAGTCGCGCCAGAATCGGAATTTTCATTCTTAGCGTTTAACGTGCAAAAACCAGAGCAAATTGAAGTCACCGTAAAATCACATCCCATTACGCTGACAACCGAAGCGCGAGGCGATATTTTTCGTGTCACTGGCAAATTACCCGCTGAACTGAAAAATACAGCGGCACGAATTAACATCAAAGCAACCGCCAAAGCCGAAAAGTGCAACGGTGAAGGTGGTTGGCTTGTAACGATTAGCGAATAATTATGTTGAGTTATCGTCACGCTTTTCATGCTGGGAATTTTGCCGATGTTTTAAAACACATCGTGTTGCTTGAAGTACTCGATTATTTAGCACAAAAAGAAAAACCGTTTTGTGTTATAGACACACACGCTGGCGCCGGAAAATACGCGCTCGATAGTGATTACGCGCTAAAAACACGCGAATTTGATACTGGCATTGCTCAATTATGGCAGCGTGACGATTTACCACCGAGCGTGGCAAATTACGTTAATTTACAAAAACGTTTTAACGCTAATGCCCAGTTCAAGCATTACGCAGGTTCACCCTTGCTTATTAAGCAATTACTTCGTGCAAAAGATAAACTGCATTTATTTGAATTACATTCAACGGAAGTCGGATTGTTAAAAACAACGATGAAGAACGATAAACGAGTTCAAATTGAACACACTGACGGCTTGAAAAATAGTTTGGCTTTGTTGCCACCTATCGAGCGACGTGGATTGGTGTTAATTGATCCATCGTATGAGATGAAAAGTGATTATGCAAACGTGGTAAAAACACTCATTCAAATGCACAAAAGATTTGCAACAGGCACTTACGCGCTTTGGTATCCCGTCATTGATCGCGCTCGAAATCAAACTCTGGAAAGCACACTGCAAAAAAGTGGCATAACGAATATACAGTTGTTTGAATTAGGCATTGTTGCAGATAATTCTGTTCGTGGTATGACGGCTAGTGGCATGATTGTCATCAATGCGCCGTGGAATTTGGTGACAACAATGCAAACGGTTTTGCCCTGGTTAACTGAAACATTAGGTGAAAATGGTGCAGGACATTTTCGTGTTGAAACGTTGGTGACTGAAAAATAACGCTCCTCTAAATTACCCCAGAGCATTTCATTAAAACAATCTGGTTATCATTTTATTGCCGCACCAATAAATTCAAACTGTCGCCACGCTTCATACAGCACAATTGCCACAGTATTCGACAAATTCAAACTACGACTTTCGGGTTGCATGGGCAAATACAAGCAATTTTCATCAATATTTTGTAAAACATCTGCTGGCAAACCGCGTGTTTCTGGTCCAAATAAAAACGTGTCACCTTCTTGAAATGCCACTGAACTGTAAGGCGTTGCACCTTTCGTAGTCAGTGCAAAAATGCGTAGTGGCTGAATTTGAGTTAAAAAATGGGGTAGCGATTCATGTATTTGAACCGCTACCCATTCATGATAATCCAAACCCGCACGCCGCAATTTTTTATCATCCAAATCAAACCCTAACGGCTTAATTAAGTGCAATTGCATCCCTGCATTTGCACATAATCGAATGATATTGCCCGTGTTGGCTGGAATTTCAGGCTCAAAAAGAACAATATGGAACATATTAGAAATTGTTATCGATTTTCACTGATTTTAATTTCCAAATATCGTCGTTGTAATCAGTAATCGTGCGATCTGTAGAGAATTTTCCACTCGCCGCACAATTAAGAATACTCATTTTTGTCCAGCGTTCTTGATCTTGATAGGCTTCTTCAACGCGACGTTGTGCGTCTAAAAAGCTACGGAAATCCGCAATCGTTTTCCACTGATCATTTCCGCTTTTAATCGAATTGATAATGTCATCAAAAATACCTGGCTCAAACTGGTTGAAATGTCCGCATTCCAACAAATTCAACGTCCGTTGCAAATCTTCATCGGCATCAATGTAGGCTTGAGGATTGTAATTATTTCCCATCGCTTGAACTTCTGCTTCAGTCAAACCAAACAAAAAGAAATTTTCCTCGCCTGCTTCTTCACGAATTTCGATATTTGCACCGTCTAACGTACCGATAGTCAACGCGCCATTCATCATGAATTTCATGTTGCCCGTTCCAGATGCTTCTTTACCAGCGGTTGAAATCTGCTCTGATAAATCTGCACCTGGGCAAATTTTTTCCATTGCAGAAACACGGTAATTAGGTAAAAACACCAATTTCAATTTACCACCAACATCAGGATCATTGTTAATCACATGACCGACATTGTTAATCAATTTAATGATGCGTTTTGCCATGTAATAACCTGGCGCAGCTTTACCGCCAATTAACACACAACGATCTGTCCAATTTGCGGTGTCACCACGTTTAATACGATCGTACAAATGAATGACGTGCAACACATTTAACAATTGACGTTTGTATTCGTGAATCCGCTTAACTTGTACGTCAAACATGGCATTCACATTAAAATCAACGTCATGCTCCTGTTTTTTGAAATCAATCAATTTTTGTTTTGCAATCAGTTTTAACGCCGCCCATTTTGCACGAAATGCTGCATCATCAGCATAAGGTTCAAGTAATTTCAATTGCGATAAATCAGTAATCCAACCATCGCCAATCGTTTCCGTAATTAACGCAGCAAGCTCTGGATTACAAGCCGCTAACCAACGACGTGGTGTCACGCCATTTGTTTTGTTGTTGAATTTTTCTGGCCATAATTCATAAAAATCATGAAATAGACCTTGTTGTAATAATTTCGAGTGCAATTCAGCTACGCCATTTACAGAATAACTGCCAACAATTGCCAAATATGCCATGCGTACATATTGACCGCCTTGACCCTCTTCAATAATTGACATCCGTGTTAAACGATTTTTGTCACCTGGCCAACGTGATGAAACTTGCGACAAAAAGTGCATATTGATTTCAAAAATAATTTCAAGTAAGCGAGGCAACAATTCTTTGAATAAACCTACAGACCAACGCTCTAACGCTTCGGGTAATAACGTATGATTCGTATAAGCCATTGTTTTGCTAGTAATTCCCCACGCTTCGTTCCACGTTAAGCCATAATCATCCATCAGTAAACGCATCAATTCTGCAACCGAAATACTCGGATGCGTGTCGTTAAGCTGGAAACAATTTTTAGCCGCAAATTCTGTGAAATTGTTGCCGTGTCGTCCCACCCAGCTGGAAATAACATCTTGTAAACTTGCTGATGCAAGTAGGTATTGCTGACGTAAACGCAAGGCTTTTCCATTTTCGCTAGAATCGTTGGGGTAAAGTACCATCGTGATATTTTCAGCGGTATTTTTTGCCGCGACAGATTCAGCGTAATCGCCCGCGTTAAATTCTTGCAAATCAAATTCTTCCGTTGCCGTCGCTTTCCACAAACGTAACGTGTTCACCGTACCATTTTGATAACCTGGAATTGGGGTATCGAAAGGAACGGCAAGAATATCGTGTGTATCGACCCAATTTACTCTGCGATTGCCAAGTTCATCAACACGCACTTCCGTACGTCCACCAAATTTTACACGCTGTATATATTCAGCTCGTTCAATTTCCCAGACGTTACCGTTACGCAACCAATGATCTGGTTTTTCGACTTGTTCGCCGTTGACAATGGCTTGTGTAAACATTCCAAATTCATAACGTAAACCATAACCAGTCACAGGTAATTGCAATGTCGCGCAACTGTCAATAAAACACGCCGCTAAACGTCCTAAACCGCCATTGCCCAAACCCGCATCTGATTCACTTTCAACCAACTCTTCGAGATCTAAACCTAAGTCGTACATGGCGTTCGTGACAACTTCATCGAGATTTAAATTCAGCATGGCATTACTTAACGCCCGCCCCATCAAAAACTCCATCGACAAATAAGATGCACGACGGCAATCTTGCTCTTTGTAAGTTGTATAAGTTCGTTTCCATCGTTCCACTAGGCGATCACTAATTGCCAAAGATAACGCCTCATAAGCGTAATGCGGTGAACGACACGTCGCATCACGCCCTAAACGATGTCCATAATAACGTTTGAAATCGTTTGTAATATGTTCTTCATCCATGCCCAAATCAGGCAAAGTCGTAATAGTTGCACTCGGTTTACTGGTTTTGAAAATTCTAAATGGCATGATAGTTACCGTCGTTTAAGTGAAAAATTTAAGGTGGTTTGTATTCTAGTCTAAGATTAAGCAAAGCATGAGTAAAAAGTCAGTATAGTCATCGATAATTACAATCTTTATGTCGGTTCTTTATCAAAATAAAAATAAATTCTGCTATTCTACGGCTTTTAATTTTACGGAATTTTTAGTTATGTCGCATACCGCAGCAATCCTCTTTGAACCTGATGCCTATTTGTTGTCTGAACCTAAGTTGATGGGGCGACAAGCCGCAGGCAACAGTTTTTTACGCGCAGCCGTTGCCCAACGAGACGAAAACGCGTTGTACGCGTATACGCCTTTCCAAAATTCAGCCGTTGTTTTTTCAAATTTAGTAAAAACAATTGAACCAACAGCAATTACACAATGGATCCCTGCCGATAGAACAGATTTACTTAGTCAAATTGGTACCCTTTATTTACCAGGACCTGGCTTGAGTGCAGCTGGAAAATTACGGTTACGAGCTGGAAATAAGGCATATTCATTAGTTGGTGTGACACACACCACAGCGTCACATCTTGCAATGGATGCAATTACAGGATTGCTCACCGCCCCAGTAATGCCTTGGGATGCGCTGATTTGCACATCGACAGCCGTTTTTGAAACGGTGAAATTATTATTGAACGCAGAAGTCGAAGCATTGCGCGAACGCTTTGGATCACAAATTCAAATCACGCTGCCACAATTTCCTGTCATTCCGTTGGGGATTCACTGTGCCGATTTTGATTTTACCGAAGACAACCACGAGATGGCTCGCACCGCATTGAATATCGGTGCAGATGAAGTTGTTTTAGTTTTTGTCGGGCGATTGTCATTTCATGCCAAAGCGCATCCACACGCCATGTATCTTGCGGCGCAATCGGTGGCTAAACAAACAGGTAAAAAAATCACATTATTACAATGCGGGTGGTTCGGAAACGATGCCATTGAAGCCAGTTTTGTCGAAGGTGCTGCTCGTTATGCGCCAGACATTCGAGCAATATTTGTTGATGGTCGAAATCCAGAATTATCACGTCGCAGTTGGGCTTGTGCGGATATTTTTATTTCGTTGTCTGACAACGTGCAAGAAACATTTGGCATTACGCCAATTGAAGCGATGGCGGCTGGTTTGCCCGTAATCGTGAGTGATTGGAATGGTTATAAAGATACGGTGCGTGATGGTGTTGATGGTTTTAGAATTCCAACGTGGATGCCACCACCGAATTTAGGTGAAAATTTTGCAAAAGCTCACGAAGCTGGAACAATAAATTACGATATTTATTGTGGTTTGATTTGCCAAACCATTTCTGTGTCGATGGTAGCGTTAGTCGAAAAATTAACCTTGTTAGTTGAAAATCCTGATTTACGACAACAAATGGGGAATGCAGGTAAAGAACACGCCAAAACGCAATTTGATTGGCGTGTGGTTTATCCTCAATATCAAAATTTGTACGCACAATTGCAAATTTTACGGCAAGCATCGTTGGAAAAATCCACACCTAAATTGGCAGCAAATCGCTTGGATCCATTTTATAGTTTTGGACACTATCCAACCGCACTGATTCAACCTCAAACTGTTGTGACTTTACAAGACAATAACGCATTGAATACTTACACGGTGTTGATTAAAGATCCCTTATTTACTTACGCGACACCGGTCTTACCGAATGCGGTGATGGTCGAAAAAATTGTGCTTGCGTTAAGTCAAAAACAATTAAATTTAAGTGAATTATCACAACAAAACGGCACTCATTTGGGCGAAACACTTTTAGCTGTGGCGGTATTAGCGAAAATGGATTTGGTTCGTTTGACATAATATTAAACACAAAAAACCACGCTAAAGCGTGGTTTTTTAAGGTCAGTCTTTTTTTTGTGTTTGTCTTATGATAATTACAGATTCTTGGCAATCACGCCGTTTATCATGTTTGTTGAGTAAATCTGCCAGTGTGATATTCGATAAATAAATTTGAATGTGTTCACTTAACCCCATCCATAAATCATGGGTTAAACACATACTTTCCTGTTGGCAATTCGCTTCACCACCACATTTTGTTGAATCAATAGGTTCATTAACGGCTTCAATAATTGAAGCAATACTGACCTGTTCAGGAAATTGACACAATTGATAACCGCCACCAGGACCGCGAACACCACGAACAATTTCTGCTTTTCGTAAACGTGCGAACAGTTGCTCTAAATATGACAATGAAATAGTTTGTCGTGCTGCGATTTCAGTGAGTGTTACGGGGTTGTATTGACTGTGAAACGCTAAGTCCAGCATTGCTGTCACTGCATAGCGACCTTTAGTGGTTAAACGCACGATAAATCCTAAATTTTTATATTCTAAAGCAAGGATGCTCAATAGAAACAAAGTATGTCTATTGAGCATAAAAATTTGATATACATCAACTCCCTATTTACCAAAAAATGTAGAGTTGTCATTTTCGAATTATGGAAAATACAGTTTTTTACTCCATTCGATAATTTGGTGCTTCTTTAGTAATCGTGACATCGTGGACATGACTTTCACGCATTCCAGCACTGGTTACTCGAATAAATTGTGCTTTTTCGTGTAGTATTTCAATTGTCGCAGAACCCGTGTATCCCATGCTCGCACGAATACCACCAATTAGTTGATGAATAACCGCAAGCATCGAACCTTTGTAAGGTACACGACCTTCAATCCCCTCAGGTACTAATTTTTCAACTGAATCAGCATCATCTTGAAAATAACGATCGCTCGAACCTTGAGATTGAGCCATTGCACCCAGTGACCCCATGCCACGATAAGATTTATAAGAACGCCCCTGAAATAATTCCACTTCACCAGGTGCTTCTTCTGTTCCTGCAAATAAACCACCCAACATGACAGAGTGTGCGCCAGCGGCAAGTGCTTTTGCAACATCGCCTGAATAACGTACCCCACCATCGGCAATTAAAGGCACGCCCGTACCTTTTAATGCGTCGGCGACATTGCTAACGGCTGTAATTTGCGGCACACCAACACCTGCAATAATGCGTGTTGTGCAAATCGAACCAGGTCCAATCCCTACTTTTACACCATCTGCACCCGCTTCAACCAATGCTAACGCTGCTTCAGCTGTTGCAATGTTCCCACCAATCACTTGCAAATTAGGGTATTTTTGCTTCACCCAACGTACACGATCCAAAACACCTTGTGAATGTCCATGTGCAGTATCGACGATAATCACATCAACACCTGCTTCAACTAATGCGGTAACACGTTCTTCGGTATCTTGCCCTGTACCAACTGCGGCACCAACGCGCAACCGTTCTAAATCATCTTTACACGCATTCGGATAATCTTTAGCTTTTTGAATATCTTTAACGGTAATCAAACCGCGTAAATGAAAGGCTTCGTTAACCACCAATACTTTTTCAATTCGATGTTTATGTAGCAATTCAACAACTTCTTTACGGTCAGCATTTTCATTGACCGTAATTAAACGTTCTTTTGGTGTCATCACTTTTGAAACGGGTTCATCAAAACGAGTTTCAAAACGCAAATCACGACTGGTTACAATCCCAACTAATTCACCATCTTGTACAACGGGAACGCCAGAAATTCTGTTAGCTTGCGTAAGTTTTAAAACATCACGAATGCTGACATCGGGCGCAACCGTAATCGGGTCTTTAATTACACCAGTTTCATATTTTTTAACGCGATGAACTTCTAACGCTTGCTGCTCAACAGTCATATTTTTATGAATGATGCCAATGCCACCTTCTTGAGCAATCGCAATCGCCAAACGTGCTTCCGTCACCGTGTCCATTGCCGCTGAAATCAAGGGTATATTTAACGAAATTCCGCGTGTTAATTGGGTTTTGATTGAGACTTCACGCGGAAGAACTGTTGAATGTGCTGGAACGAGTAAAACATCATCAAACGTCAACGCTTCTTGAATAATCTGCATAACTACAACCTACTTGTTTATAAAATAACGCCACATTATAGCGGCGGAAAATGGAGGCTTTTTAAAAAAATAAGCCATCAATCGGTGACGATGCTGACGCAAAACGTTTGCGTGCCATTCGACCCGCTAAAAAGGCTTCGCGTCCTGCTTGAATACCTTTTTGCATTGCAGAAGCCATTAAAATTGGATTTTTCGCTTCAGCAATTGCAGTATTCATTAGCACGCCAGCACAACCTAATTCCATTGCCATTGCAGCATCGGATGCCGTGCCAACTCCTGCATCAACTAAAATTGGAATATTCGCATTTTCAACAATAGTTAAAATATTGTACGGATTACGAATACCTAAACCCGAACCAATTGGTGCAGCAAGCGGCATCACAGCAACACAACCCATTTCTTCCAATCTTTTCGCGGCAATTGGATCGTCGTTGGTGTAAACCATAACGTCAAATCCTTCACGCACTAAAATTTCAACAGCAATGTAAGTTTCAGCCACATTTGGAAAAAGCGTTTTTTGATCTGCTAAAACCTCTAATTTGACTAAATTATGCCCGCCTAATAATTCACGTGCTAATCGACACGTCCTTACAGCTTCTTCTGCGCTGTAACAACCCGCAGTATTTGGCAAAATTGTATATTTATTTGGTGAAATTACGTCTAGCAAATTGGCTTCATTTGAATTTTGTCCCATATTTGTACGTCGAATTGCAACAGTCACAATTTCCGCGCCACTGGCTTCAATTGCTAAACGAGTTTCTTCCAAATCTTTGTATTTTCCCGTGCCAACAAGCAAACGTGATTGATACGATTTTCCAGCAATGAAAAAAGAATCATCTTGTCCACCACCAATTGCTTGAACAATTTCTAATTTGTCGCCTGCATTCAAAACGTGTGTGGCAAAATTTTGAAATGGCAAAATTTCTTCGTTTAATTCAACGGCAATTTTTTTACCTGTAAAACCTAATTTAGCAACTACGTCGGCAACTACGCTATGTTCAGCAATTTCGCGTTTATCACCATTGATATAAATTATCATATTTTCACACTCCGTCTTTTTTGAACTGCATTTGCCAGCGTTTTCAATAGCCCTACCGTATCACTCCACGACAAACAAGCGTCGGTAATACTTTGTCCATAAATCAATTCTTTCCCTTGAATAACTGATTGCTGACCTGCTTTCAAATGGCTTTCAATCATTACACCCATAATTCGTTTATCACCACTCGCAATTTGCGCGGCAACATCGTCACCAACAATCAATTGACGTTGACACTGTTTCAAACTATTAGCGTGACTAAAATCAATCATAATATTGGGATGTAAATTCGCTTTTTCCATACCGTGTGCAACGTGATCTACATTTACGGCATCGTAATTTGGCTGGTGATTACCACCACGCAAAATAATATGCACGTCTTCATTCCCTGTCGTTGAAAAAATTGCTGAATGTCCTGCTTTCGTCAACGATAAAAAATGATGTGGACTCATCGCTGCGCTAATCGCGTCAATTGCAATTTTGATTGTACCGTCGGTGGCATTTTTAAAGCCAACGGGACATGATAATCCCGATGCTAACTCACGATGCACCTGGCTTTCAGTTGTTCTCGCTCCAATTGCACCCCACGCAATTAAATCTGAAATATATTGAGGTGTAATTAAATCAAGATATTCAGTCGCGGCTGGAACACCTATATCATTCAAATCAAGTAATAATTGCCGCGCAATTCGTAAACCTTTGTTGATATTAAAACTCGAATCCAAATCAGGATCGTTAATCAAACCTTTCCAACCCACTGTTGTGCGTGGTTTTTCAAAATAAACACGCATTACAATCCACAAATCGTCCGCGTGTTCAATAATTGCATTTTTCAATAACCTTGCGTATTCATGTGCGGCTTTAGTGTCATGAATTGAACACGGTCCAACAACAACAACTAAGCGATCATCTTTTTTCGCCAAAATGTTGTGGATTACTTGTCGTGCTTGAAACGTTGTTTGAGCCGCATTTTCAGTAATTGGCATTTCCGTATGAACATCTACTGGCGGGATAACTTCTTTCATACCTGAAATGCGTAAATCATCCGTATTATATTTTTGCAAATGGAATCTCCTGTTTTTGTTTATTCGACTGTAACCGATTTCGCTAAATTACGCGGCTGATCAACGTCTGTACCTTTTAAGACGGCGACGTGATACGACAATAATTGTAATGGCAAAGTATAAAGTATTGGTGAAATGTGATTATCCACTTGCGGTACTTTGATAATTTGCACATTTTCGTCGTGTGTTGGTGATAACGTTTCATCCATAAAAACAATTAACTGCCCTCCTCTTGCTGACACCTCTTGCATATTTGATTTTAATTTTTCGAGCAAACTATTGTTTGGAGCAACCGTAATTACTGGCATATCAGAATCAATTAACGCAAGAGGTCCATGTTTTAACTCTCCAGCTGGATAAGCCTCTGCGTGAATGTACGAAATTTCTTTAAGTTTCAACGCACCTTCCATTGCAATCGGATAATGTGAACCTCGACCTAAAAATAGTGCGTGATGTTTTTCAGCAAAACGCTCTGCTAAAATTTCAATTTCTTTATCAAGACGCAATACTTGTTCCATTTGGCGTGGCAATTTGAATAATTCTTCAGTTATATGATGTTCTAAGACTTGGTTGAGTTTAAAACGCCGACCTACTGCCATAACTAAAAGCATCAATGACACTAATTGCGTGGTAAAAGCCTTCGTTGAAGCTACGCCAATTTCAGGTCCTGCGCGAGTAAGTAACACTAAGTCTGATTCGCGTACAAGCGAACTTTCTGGCACATTGCAAATTGCCAGCGCGTGCTTTGCTCCTAAACGTTTAGCTTCTTTTAAGGCTGCCAATGTGTCTGCTGTTTCACCTGATTGAGAAATGGTTACAACCAGCGTATCCGCCGCTAAAACAGGATAGCGATAGCGAAATTCACTAGCGACCTCAATGTTGCAAGGCACTCTCGCTAATTCTTCAAGCCAATAACGAGCCACAAGTCCTGCATGATAACTGGTTCCGCACGCTAAAATTTGTACTGATTTTATGCCGTCAAAAATTCGAGCGGCATCAAAACCAAATGCGCTATCTTGCACACGTTGATTGATAAATCGCCCTTCCAAAGTTTGAGAAATTGCAAAGGGCTGTTCAAAAATTTCTTTCATCATGAAATGACGATATTCGCCTTTTTCAACAGCATCAGCAGTTAATTTACTTTCTTTAATTTTGCGTTTAACGATTTTATTTTGTGCGTCATAAATAGTTAGTGAATCAATTTTTATTTTTGCAATATCGCCTTCTTCTAAAAAAATAAAACGCTGTGTCACAGGCAACAATGCCGCTACATCAGAGGCAACAAAATACTCACCAATTCCCACACCAATCACAAGTGGACTGCCTTTGCGACACGCAATCAAAGTATCTGATTCGTCACTTGACATAATCGCTAACGCATACGCGCCGTCAAGTTTTGGCAGTGTTGCTTTAACCGCTTGCAATAAATCGGATGATGTTTTCAGTGCGTGGTAAATTTCATGGACAATCACTTCCGTGTCGGTTTCGGAAGTAAATTCGTAATGATTTTGACGTTGCTCGGCGCGTAACAATTCATGGTTTTCGATGATTCCATTATGAACGACTGCAACCGTGTTACAACTAACGTGTGGATGAGCATTTTCTTTGCTTGGTTTACCGTGTGTCGCCCAGCGTGTGTGCGCGATGCCGATATTTCCAGAAGTCGGATTTTCAAGTAACAACGTTTCCAAACCGCTCACTTTACCAACGGCGCGTTGACGAATAATCGATTGTTCATGCAAAACCGCTAATCCCGCCGAATCATAGCCACGATATTCCAACCGCTTTAAACCTTCCAACAAAATTGGAATGACGTTACGTTGCGCGATACCCGCGACAATACCACACATTATAATTTCTCCTTTTTAACAGGACGTTGCCACCCTTCGAGCGAAATTTGTTTACTGCGACTTAATGTTAATTGTTCATCTGGTGTATCTTTGGTAATCGTTGAACCTGCACCGATTGTGGCATTTTTTCCGATCGTAACTGGCGCAACCAATTGTGTATCAGATCCAATAAATGCGCCGTCTTCGATGATAGTTTGAAATTTATTTGCACCATCGTAATTGCAAGTAATTGTGCCAGCTCCAATGTTCACTTTTTTACCAACTAAACTGTCACCAATGTAGCTTAAATGGTTGATTTTACTGCCTTGTCCGATAACAGATTTTTTTATTTCGACAAAATTACCGATGTGTGTGTCGGTTGATAAAACCGTTTCTGGACGCAAACGAGCAAAAGGACCAATGCGGCTATTTGCACCGATAATTGCATTTTCAATGACACAATTTGCTAAAATAATCACATCGTCGTCAATCGTGGCATTTTTAATCGAGCAATTTGCGCCGATGCTGACATTATTACCAATTCGATTTTCACCTTCAAAAATCACATTCACGTCAATTGCAATATTTTGACCGACGTCCAAAGTACCGCGTAAATCAAATCGATTCGGATCACGCAACGTCACGCCTTGACGCATTAAATCTTGAGCTTGTTGCAATTGATAAACTCGTTCCAAATGTGAGAGTTGTAATTTATCGTTTACCCCCAAAACTTCCTCTTCGGTTTGCGGTGAAGCTGTGACACAAACAAAACCATCTGCAACTGCCAACGCAATAATATCGGTTAAATAATATTCACCTTG
>CAIRCR010000196.1 GCA_903877065.1 uncultured Pseudomonadota bacterium | reverse complement strand
TGATAGTGAAGACGTGAGTTTGTCGAACAAAGTCATTTTACTTCAAGAAAATGAGACAGATATTCAAGCGGGAACATTGATGTACGCGCCCGTTTATCAAAAAAATAAACCGCTAAACACTGTTGAACAACGTCGCAAATCTATATTTGGCTTGGTTTACAGCCCATTTCGGATGACCGATTTGCTGCGTGATATTGTTGTGCTTAATGAACGTGTTGATAGTTTCGATTTAAATTTGGCGGTTTACGATGGCAATGAAATAAACGAGGAAAATTTACTGTATCAAAATCACGATTATCGTTTGAAAGTGCCTCCAATTTTTAGCTTTACAATCCCGCTGGAACTTTATGGCGCGACGTGGACATTGCATTTTGAACAGTTTGCGAATGCTGAAAAAAAAATAGATTACTTAAACGTTTGGATTAGTTTGATTTCAGGCGCGTTCATAAGTTTTTTATTATTTTTTCTGCTGCGTTCTCATTTTTTTATGCTAAAAAATGCCCGTAAAATTGCATTCGGGTTAACGACGCAATTGAGAGAAAGTGAGGAACGCTTTCGTTTATTAGCCGATTCCGCGCCTGTGATGATTTGGACGGCGGGGACGGATAAAATGTGTGATTATTTCAATAAAGTATGGTTAGATTTTACGGGACATACGTTAGAACAATTACAGGGCAATGGCTGGTCAAATGATGTTCACCCTGATGATTTGGCGCGTTGTTTAAAAATCTACTCGGACGCATTTGATGCCAGAAAACCGTTTAAAATGGAATATCGCTTAAAACATCACGATGGAACGTATCATTGGTTGCTTGATAACGGTGTGCCGCGTTTTGGTGATAATAAATTTATTGGTTATATTGGCTCATGCGTAGACATTACCGAACGCCATCAAATCGAAATGAATTTACAAAATAGTGAACGACAATTAGCAATCAGTAACGCGGATTTAGTGCAGTTCACTCAAATTTCAGCGCATCATTTGCAAGAGCCAGCGCGGCGATTAGTGGGTTTTGCACAACGATTGCAAAACGAATTAAGTGCTGAAATAAGCGCGAATGAAGAAGCGGCAATTATGTTGCGATTTATTGAACAAAGCGCGGTAAAGCAACGCGCATTAGTGCGCGACATTCAACTTTATTTGGCGGCAACGCTTCCTCGCTCTGAAATTAAACTTGTTTCAGTTGAGAATGTTCTGACAAAAGTGGTCAAGTATTACGCGCCGTTAATTCAAAAAACAAATGCTCACATTGAATATGGCGCATTACCTGACGTTTGGATTGATTATCCGCGAGTGTATGACATTTTCAGCATATTGCTAGATAATGCGCTCCATTATTTAAAACCCAATGACTTACCAAAAATACGCATTTATGGTGAATTGATTGGAGAACGTGTGCGTTATTACGTTGAAGATTGTGGCATTGGGATTCCCGCTGAATATCGTGAACGTGTTTTTTTAGTTTTTGAACGCTTGAACGTCAAGGAAAATCAAGAATCAACAGGCATCGGTTTAGCCATTGCAAAACGTATTGTTGAAAGTTGTAACGGTTCGATAAATTTATCAGAAACTCAAGGCGGCGGTACAACAGCTATATTTGATTTGCCCAAAGATAGCGTTTAATTTTTATATTGAGAATTTATTTATGATTGTGAAGGCATCAAACATGATAGAAATTTTATTATTGGAAGATGAATCTGCTGATGCTTATTTAGTGAAACTTGCATTAAGAGAGGCGCAAGTGCTGGCGAATTTGCATCATGTTGTTGACGGACAAGAAGGGCTGGATTTTTTGCATAAAACCGAAAAATACGCAGACACTCCGCGTCCTGATTTAATTTTTTTGGATTTGAATATGCCACGAATGAATGGCTATGAATTTATGACCTCAATTAAAACAAATCCTTCTTTTAAAGACATTCCAATTATTGTGTTGACGACTTCTGATGTTGAAAAAGATGTGGTGTCTTCTTACGAATTAGGCGCGGCAAGTTATGTGACTAAACCCGTTGATATGACACAGTTTATTTCCGCTATTCGTCAAATAGGCGAATACTGGTTTACATTGGTACGCTTGCCGCGAGGAGAAAAAATATGAGCGAGCTTCAAGATGTCCGCGTTTTGCTTATTGAAGATGAAAAAAGCGACGCTTATTTAGTAATAGAAACATTAAAACAATCTCATGACGTTCATTTTGAGGTGACGTGGGTTGAATCAATCGCACAAGCAAAACAGACGCTAATTGGTGGAAATATTGATGTTATGTTGCTCGATTTATCGTTACACCATTCCGATGGATTAGACACCGTTAAAGCCGCACAAGAGATTGCCGATGACATTCCCATTGTCGTGCTGACAGGTCATAACGAAGTGAAATTTGCATTAAGTGCCTTAAAAATGGGCGTTGCCGATTACGCGCCTAAAGAAATGTTGAACCTTAGCGGTGATAATTTAGCGCGAGTGATTCGTTACACTTTGTTACGCGTTGAAATAGAAACAAACAAACGACTACTCGCCGCCGCGAATTTGGATTTAGATGTTCTGCGTAAATTGAATAAATCTGCAATTTTTAGTGAAACCGATTTAAACGGTCGCATCATTTCTGTTAACGAAAAGTTCTGCATTTTGTGTGGTTACAGTCCAACAGAATTGATTGGTAAAACACACAACGTGCTTTTTTCGGGAATACATTCCAAAGAATTTTATCTCAATCTTTGGACGACGATTAAACGCGGTAAAGTTTGGACGGGCGAGATTTGTAATCACAAAAAAAATCGTGAACCGTATTGGATAAATGCGGTGATTTTGCCCATTTGCCATGAAAACGGGGTTCAAAGCTATAAATATGCAATGGTCGCTTTTGATATTACCGACAAAAAGCGATATGAACAGACGATGAAAAATCGCGTGGCTTTGTATGAAGCCGCTGTTGAAACCACCGACGGATTTTGCCACGTTAATCGCTCAGGCAATTTTTTAGAAGTCAGTGAGGGGTATTGTCATCTGTCGGGTTATAGCCGTGAAGAATTTTTGAGCATGAATATTTTAACAATGCACGAAAATTTCGGACTTGATGAACAGCAATTCGAGCATCTTGTGGACAATCACGGAAAGACGTTTGAAGTTGAGCAAATGCGTAAAAATGGCACGATATTTTTAGCTGAAATAACGGCGGCTTATTCGACGTTAAATGACGGCAGTTTATTTGTCTTTTTGCACGATATTACCGAACGAGTTGAACTGCAAAAACGTGAAGCACTGTTAAGTCGGCAACTTATGCACATGCAAAAAATAGACAGCATTGGACGATTGACGGCGGGAATTGCTCACGATTTTAATAATATTTTGGCGAGTATTTTGGGTTACAACGAACTGAGTAAAATGGTCAGTGAAGATATGCCCGATGGTGATTTGAAAAACGGTTTAATCGTTTACACCAATCAAATTGACGTTTCGGGAAAACGTGCGGCGGATTTAATTAGCAAAATGATGACGTATTGCCGTCAGCACATTGTGAGTAAAGAAGTTGACCGTTCAAAATCAACACGACACACAATCGAAGAAATCGTTGAAATGGTTCGGGTTGGCTTAACAAAAGACATCGAAATAAAATTAGAGTTAAGCGATGACGCAAATATCCTTATTCATGCCACCGATTTGCATCAAATTCTGACAAATTTATTGGTTAATGCGCGTGATGCCATGAAAGTTCCGCATAGTGTGATTAACGTTAAACTGAAAACAGTCAATATCTTAACGCATCAATGTTCGGCTTGTTTGAGAGCGATTGCAGGTGATTTTATTGAACTCAGTGTTTCCGATAATGGCTCTGGCATTGATGAAAAAATTATTGAAAATGTTTTTGATCCTTTCTTCACGACAAAAAGTGTTGGATTGGGAACAGGATTAGGATTATCAGCGGTTAGCGGCATTGTTCATCATGCGAATGGGCATATTTTGATTGATTCACAACTTGACGTTGGCACGACATTTAGATTGTTATTTCCTATTGAAGAAATTAGTCACGAGTGACAAAAAATGAACCCTTCTTTATCCGTTATCCGTGTTTTGCTTATCGAAGACGAAGCAGGAGATGCTTATTTTGCTAAGAATGCGTTAACAAAAAAACACATTATCAATTTTGAAATAATATGGGTGCAATCGTTAGCCTTAGCTAAAGATGCGTTAATTGAAACCTGTTTTGATATTGTGCTGCTCGATTTATCGTTGCCTGATTCGCAAGGATTAGAAACCGTTAAAATGGCAAGGCAAATTTTAGGTGATATACCAATTATCGTATTGACGGGCTGTTGTGACACGGAGTTTGCACTCACAACATTAAAAGCAGGTGCAAATGATTATATGGTCAAAGGTGATTTTGGCTTTGACGGTTTAACGCGTGTGATTCGACACGTTTTGTTGCGTTCAGAAATGGAAGTACACAACCTATTGTTGGTTGCTGCGTTGAATGCCGCCGCGAATGCGATTGTTATTACCGATAGAGATGCTCACGTTAAATGGTCAAATCCTGCTTTTAGTCAATTAACGGGGTATTCTTTAGAAGAAGCAATGGGGAAAAACATCAGTGAACTGGTTAAATCGGGCTTACAAGAACATTCATTTTATGAAAATATGTGGCAACACTTACTCGCTGGAAAACAATGGCGCGGTGAAGTGATTAACAAACGCAAAGACGGCAGCCTTTATCACGAAGAATTAAATATTGCGCCTGTAAAAAATCATTCGGGTGAAATTATCAGTTTTATTGGCATTAAAGAAGATATTAGCGAACGTAAATATTTAGAAGAAATTTTGCTCACATTGGCAAATACCGATCCATTAACGGGTTTATTTAACCGACGTGTATTTTTAGAGCGATTAGAACAAGAAGCCGAGCGTGTGTCACGTTTGGGCGAGTCGGTGGCATTATTGATGCTCGATTTAGATTTTTTCAAACGCATCAATGACACTTATGGACACGCGATGGGCGACGAGGTGTTAAAACAATTTTCCCAAATAATGAAGGCTCACAGTCGCAACATTGATGTACCAGCACGTTTAGGCGGCGAAGAATTTGCCATTTTATTACTCAGTACAAATAAAGAAGCGGCTTTAATGGTGGCAGAGCGACTGCGTGAACAAGTCGCAGAAATTGTTATACCCCACGACAAAGGTGATGTTCGCATGACGGTGAGTATTGGAGGCGCGTTACTTTCTTCGGGCGATAACACGGGCGAAATAGTCTTAAATCAAGCCGACAGTGCCATGTACAAAGCCAAAGAATCGGGACGTAATCGAACCTGCTGGTTTGATTCTTCGGACGAATAACCCTCACACAACGAGAAATGCCATGTGTTTAGCTATTCCTGCAAAAATTATGAGCTTAAATGCTAACGCCGATGATTTACTTCGCACGGGAAATGTTGATTTTTCAGGCGTACAAAAAGAAATCAGCTTGGCTTACGTTCCTGAAGCACAAATTGGCGATTATGTGATTGTTCATGCGGGTTTCGCGCTGTCTGTTCTCGATAAATCCGAAGCGTTAGCGAGTTTGCAAGCCTTTCAAGATTTAGCTGATTTTGAAACTACGTTATGAATTACACGCAAGCCTTTCGTAATCCACAACTCGCGCAACATTGGGTAAACGCGATTAAATCAATCAGTTCGCAACGCTGGCAAATTATGGAAGTGTGTGGCGGTCAAACGCACAGCATTATTAAATACGGCGTTGATCAATTATTGGCTGACGAAATTGAGTTAATTCATGGACCTGGTTGCCCTGTTTGCGTTACGCCACTTGCTTACATTGATAAAGCCTTAGCGATTGCACAGCAACCCAATGTTATTTTTTGTTCGTTTGGCGATATGTTGCGCGTCCCCAGTTCACATCAAGATTTACTCAGTTTAAAAGCACAAGGCGCGGATATTCGCATTGTATATTCGCCACTCAACGCGCTGTCAATTGCAGAAAAATCACCTGATAAAGAAGTTGTTTTTTTTGGTGTTGGTTTTGAAACCACCGCGCCAACAACTGCTTTAGCGGTGTATCAAGCAAAATTAAGACAAATCAAAAATTTTTCGTTGTTAATTTGCCACGTTCGCGTTCCGCCCGTCATGAAAGCGTTATTAAGCTCTGAAAATCATCGTGTACAAGGATTTTTGGGCGCGGGACACGTTTGTTCAATTATGGGTTTTCACGAATACGCGCCACTTTGCGCGGAATATAAACTGCCGATTGTTGTCACGGGTTTTGAACCTGTCGATGTTTTGCAAGGTATTTATTTTTGCGTCAAACAATTAGAAGAAGGACGTTTTGAAGTTGAAAATCAATATACACGCATCGTCAAAGAAGCGGGGAATTTACCTGCGCAAGCCTTAATGCAAAGAGTATTTAACGTTGTAAATCGAAATTGGCGTGGTTTGGGCGAAATTGCTGAAAGTGGTTTAGCGTTAAATTCAGATTACGATGACTGGAATGCTGAAAAGCGTTTTTCAGTCGGTGACATAAACACACAAGAACCTGCCGCGTGTCGAAGTGGTGAAGTGCTACAAGGTTTAATTAAACCCGCGCAATGTGCTGAATTTGGCACAACCTGTACGCCTGAGCATCCCTTCGGAGCAACAATGGTTTCATCAGAAGGCGCGTGCGCGGCGTATTATCGTTATCGACAAATGTAAACTCACCGTAGATTGGGCGTTGACCGCAAAAATAAAACAAGAAAAAACAGCGGACAACGTCACAGCTACATTTCCTTTTTCGGAGGATTCATCAATGCCTACTAATACTGGGTTTTTAATTCAATTTATTCGTTTAGCTTCGCCATTTTGGCAGTCAGAAAAAAAATCAACAATTCGTGGTTTAACGATTGCGTTGTTTTTTTTGACTTTGATTCAAATTGTAATTGCGGTGGTAATTACGGAATGGAGTGCAGATTTATTTAATGCTTTAGAAAACCGTTCTATGTCGGGTGTGTTAACACAAGTTGGACTGATTATTTTGATTTTTATCGGCAACATTGCTGTCACCGTCACACATTTTAAAATCAAGCGTTCACTGCAATTGGATTGGCGCAACTGGCTTACGACAAAGCTCATCGCACAATGGATGAACGACGGGCGGCATTATTTAGTAACGCATATTCAAAGTAAAGACACACACACTCACGACAATCCCGATGGTCGAATTGCCGAAGACGTGCGCGTTGCAACAGAATCAGCCATTGATTTAGCGCATTCTTTGGTTTTTTGTTCGCTACTTTTGGTAAGCTTTACAAAAATTTTGTGGGAATTGTCTGGCGTGATTACGCTGAATTTAGGTGTTGTCGAAATACCGATTTATGGACATTTAGTTTGGTTGGCAATGTTTTACGCAGCGGGCGCGTCAGTATTGGGTTGGTGGATTGGTCGTCCATTAACGCAAGCCACTAATCTTCGGCAAAACGTTGAAGCAGATTTTCGTTTTGGGCTGGTGAATGCACGAGAAAATTCACTCGCCATTTCACTTGTTCACGGTGAAAAAACAGAGCAACAACGTTGTTACGGTTTATTTCAAAACATTGTTGATGCTTGGCAAAAACAAACGATCGCGTGGTCACACATTTTTATGTTCAGTTCTGGGCATTCGGTGTTGCTCATGGCGTTTCCAATTTTAATTTCCTCTCCGCGTTTTGTACTGGGAAGCATTTCACTCGGTGCGTTGATGCAATCCGCACAAGCCTTTCAACAAATGGCTTCCGCGCTATCTTGGCCTGTTGATAACATGGCAAAAATTGCAGAATGGCGTGCTTCAGTTGAGCGTGTTCTTAGTTTGGTTCATGCTTTGGACACATTAGAAGAAGAAATTGTTCATCGTGATCCGCATCGAATTGAACGCATTAAAACGGATTTGCCGATTTTGCGATTACATGATTTATCTGTCGTGCGTTTTGATGGCATGGTGTGTATCAACAAAATGGATATTCAAATCAACGCAGGTGAGCGTATTTTAGTGACAGGGAATGCGTTTACGGGTTCAAAACTATTTAAAGCAATTGTCGGTTTCTGGCCGTGGGGTGAAGGGGAAATTGAATTGCCAAATGATGAAGTTGTTTTTGTGCCGCCGCGTCCGTATTTGCCAATTGGCACGTTACGCACGGCAATTTGTTACCCGTTGCCGTTGAAAGACGTTAATCAAACTGAATTAGAAGACAAACTTGATGCAGTTGGATTAGTCACATTGCGTGAAAATTTGGATAGCATCGATAATTGGGATACCGCATTATCACGCGAGCAACAACAACGTTTAGGCGCAGTTCGCTTGCTTTTGCAAAAACCAAACTGGATTTTGTTGCAACAATCTTTTGATTCTCTCGATTCCGATGGTGAAATTGCAATTTTGCGGCTAATTGGTCAAGAATTACCGAAAGCCGCGATTTTAACGATCACTCACGAATCACGCGCCGAAGACTTTCATCAACGAAAAATTACATTACAGTGAGGAATTTCACCATGACAAAAAAAGTAGAACAAACACGCGGTAAAAAATTACGCGGTGTAAATTTAGGCGGCTGGCTCGTCTTAGAAAAATGGATGACACCAAGCATTTTTGAAGGTTTAAACGCAACCGACGAAACTACATTTTGCGCGGAATTAGGCGATAAAGCTGATTCAATTTTAAAAGCGCATTGGAACAGTTTTATTACCCGTGACGATTTTGCCTGGTTGTCAGAACGTGGCATTAACGCGGTCCGGATTCCCGTTGGTCATTGGATTTTTGGCGCGGATTATCCGTATCATCGCAGTTACGGTGAAACGAAATATCCGTTTGTTGTGGGCGGCATTGAAATTTTAGATAAAGCGTTTGCGTGGGCAGAAGAATTTGGTTTAAACATCGTCGTTGATTTGCACGCGGCGGCAGGTTGTCAAAATGGTTTTGATAACGGCGGCATTAAAGATGTTTGTGAATGGCACACGCAAGAAGCCTATTTACAGCATTCATTGAACGTTTTGGAACGTCTTGCTGAACGTTATTACAATCGCCCTGCCCTGCACGCGATTGAAGTTTTAAATGAACCGCGCTGGGATATTCCGACGGATTATTTGAAAAATTACAACACACTTGCTTATCAAAAAATTCGCCAACATTGTTCAGCTGATAAAGTTGCGGTGATTTTTCACGATGGTTTTCGTGCTTATCAAGAGTATTTAGGATTTGGCGGCGAACCAGATTTTGAAAACGTCATTTATGATATTCACCGTTATCAATGTTTTGAGCGTTCGGATATTGATTCCGATATTTACACCCACATTCACAAAGCCAGTGGCGAATGGAAACAAGAAGCAGACGGTATTATTACTGAATTGAAATTACCAGCAATGGTTGGCGAATGGAGTTTGGGGCTTGATTTAAAAGTCGTTTCACTTTGGGCAGAAGGTCCTTTCAATCACGCACTTGAAACGATGGACGATTTTCAGATGAATGTTGCTTATCGTGGTTATGCGGCGGCGCAATTGGTCACGTTTGAAAAATATCAAGGCTGGTTTTTCTGGAGTTACAGAACCGAAACAACGCCAGCGTGGTGTTTTCGAGATTGTGTCAATAATGGCTGGTTGCCAAGTAAATTTGAATAATGTGAACGTATAAATAAGCAACTCAAAGTGTTAAGCGAAAATTTTAAATTTCATATAATTTTCGCTTACGCCAAAGCGTTGCTCGGCTCATTCCTAAACTTTGCGCCGCCGCATTCACATTTTTATTTTCAGCTAAAGAACGTTGAATCGTGCTTTTTTCATCTTCAAGTGAAATGGATTTATTTATCACAATTGATTCCAGCGATTCACGAAATTCGGGTGGTAATTCGGTACACATCAAGGTTGTTCCTCGTCCGACTGCAAACGCATATTCCACCACATTTTGTAATTCTCGAATGTTTCCGCGCCACGAATAATCAAGCAATAAACGCATGGCTTCGGGTTCAATTTCTTCGATTTTACGGCGATTTGCGGCATTGTGATATTCAATAAAATGCCAAATTAAAACGCTAATATCTTCGCGTCGTTCACGCAAGGGCGGCAAATAAATCGGCACAACGCGTAAGCGATACATTAAATCTTCTCGAAACCGATGATTTTTCACTTCTTCACGCAAAGAGCGGTGAGTTGCCGCCACTAATCGCACATTCACAGGCATAGACATCACACCGCCGACGGGTAAAAAATTGCGTTCTTGAATCACACGCAACAATTTTGCCTGTAAATCCAGGGGCAATTCAGCGATTTCGTCTAAAAATAACGTGCCGCCATGAGCGCGTTGAAATAAACCGTGATGATCTTTGATTGCCCCCGTGAACGCGCCACGCACATGACCAAATAATTCACTTTCAAGTAAATTACTCGATAATGCCGCACAATTTACCGCTAAAAAAGGCGCGTTTTTTCGTCCACTTAATTCATGAATTGCACGAGCGACAAGCTCTTTTCCCGACCCACTTTCACCACGCACTAAAACCGTCGCTTCGGTTTGAGCGGCGGTTTCAATAATTTGAAAAACATCACGCATCATTGGTGAACGACTTATTAAACCGTGAAAATTTTGAATATTGTCAATTTGCATTTTGTCTTTTTTAGATGACTAGCATAGCTGTTTGAATTTACTACTCTTAACTACTTACGATGCGTTGCCGTTCAATTTCTTGAACGTAAGATGAAATAGCGACATCGACGGATTGCTTTACATTAATAAAACTAACGCCAATCAATTCATAAAATCCATTTATTTTGTATTCAGCAATTTTATGTCGGGACATTATCTCAAAAGAAACGACGAGTTCACCGTGATTGGGAATAATAACCGTGCAATTTTCATGGATTGATTGCGGGGCTAAAAAATAAGAAAACTCTTCATCGTAATTCATCATTGAAAAGCCCGTTGAACTAATGTCATATAAATTTAATTGCATAAAATTTTCATTATGAATGCCCACCTTAGTTAGGTGTTTTTGTTGCTTTAATTTATCACTAAATTTTCTCTGTATTTTATTGTAAGACAATCCGTAAGCGTGCTTATATTCTATCGACGTATTGTTTCTTGGTGCGGGCAGTATAATTTTGCAATAACACAGATCGGAATTAGGAATATCAATACGAAAACACTCGCGTCGATTAGAACGTTGCAAAACATCGGAAAGTGAATCCGCGCTTAACATTGCATTTGCATTCTGCGAATCGGGTATTTCTTCGCTTGAATGCTTTAGTGCTGCAAATATCGCTTTATAATCCAGCTCTTGTGCCAATTCAGACAAAAGCTGACTGTGAATGACTTTATTTTTCTCATCAAGCACCAGCACAGCTTCTGCCATTAAACCAGCAAAATGCCCATTGATAATTTCTACACCATAATCGGTGGCAAATGTTGAGGCACGAAAAGTTGATAAAGCGACGACATCATGCACCCCTGCTATTTCCAAAAATCGAGATTGTACAAACGGTAAATCAGCCGAAATAGTCAACACAATCGTGTTGTCTAAACTGACTTTTTGATTAAACATTCGTGCTACCACCATACACTGCGGCGCATCTAAGCTGGGAACAATATTTAAAATTTTTCGTTTTCCCGCATAATTGGCTAACGTTACATCTGCTAATTCACTATTGGTTAAACAAAAATCGGGGGACTGACCCCCTACGGCGGGCAAGGTACTATTAGTTTGCAAAGTGAAATGTAATTTTGGATTCCAGTAATCTTCTGCACTGAAAATAGGATCAATCATAGCGGGGAAAATAGCTGTTATGACTGCAATAGATGCCCGTGAAAAGTCGGAATCATGAGCTAACGCACAAAGTGCGTCATCGTATTTCTTTGCGTTGATTAAAACCGCCACTTTGCCCGCTTCAATGTGAAATATCGCGTGTTTTTTTACGCAATTTTGATAACGGTGTAAATACCCACAATGTAGCCGAGTATTTTCGTTGTGCAACCATTTACCAAAATCACAACAATCATCTTTAGAAATGGTCACAGCATCAAGCGGTTGTTGAGCGGCGATCGCATCGTACAACTTATCTACCCAGCGAATGTGGCTTCCTGCCATGCGAAGATGACAATTTGCAATAGGTTCAAATGTATCGGTAAAAATTGCCATAGGTGGCGTTACGCTATGCTGTTGACTGTTGTTCATAACTTAAAACTCCTCAACGAATTCGATACATAAATAGTCTGTAAGACGATGTTTAAATCTACTTTACATTCAAGTGGTTCGCGTACAGTTTTACAGATTTTTATCCAATGATTCAAATTTACACGCCAACATTTGGCGCATTTCAATACTCAATTCTCATCAATAGTTCGGACAGTTTTTAAAAGGTAAAAACTGTCCGAACTATTGAAGAAGAGAACATCGGAAATTGTATCCGATGGCAGAAATTCTTTTTGTCACGCTATGTGGCTTAATTTGCGGAGCGGAGAGCTGGATTGATGTAAAAATGTTTGGGCAAGCAAAATTGGAATTTTTGAAGAAATATCTTTCTTTCGAAAACGGCATTCCCAGTGATGATACATATCGCCGATTTTTTCGAGCGATTGATCCAGAAGAGTTTCAAAAGTTATTTGTTGAATGGATTCGAGTTTGGTTAAATCCTGAAGCACGGCTTTC
>CAIRCR010000195.1 GCA_903877065.1 uncultured Pseudomonadota bacterium | reverse complement strand
TATCGAAAAAGTTCGCGCTCGAGATTGTTTCCATTTGAGTAATCGTTTCATCCGCAAAATTCTTGCTCATACCTTAGGAACGTTTCTCAATCGGATTTTGGGACATCCTATTTTGTATTTTGATGACTTGGTTTTGACCTAAAAAGTCGAACATCGCGTTTCTACATTCAACACTAACGCATCAAACACATTCATATCATCGTGTTGCTCTGTGCCGATAACGCTTTGTAATTTTTTCGCTTTGAAAAGTAATGCTCGTTGTTCTTGCCAAATCAATGGATACAACAGTTCTTTGATTTGCTTTTCTTTTAACTCTGGGAAATGAATTTTGAAGTATTTGCGAATTGCTTCTTCGTGGTGTTTTAACTCGCCATAAAGTGCTTTTTCATCACTCCATTCGTTGCAACCGTATTCACTGTATAGCCATTTCATTGGCGCATTCAACGCACCAGCAGCAAAACGCAATTCTTCAATGCGTTCATTGCTGAATTGATATGATTCACGCAACGGGCGTTCAATCGTGATGCGCCGATAACCAAACTCGTAACTGTTGAAAATTTTGCTGGCAAACGTTTTTGCGACTTCGGTTTTGGGATTTGAAGATTGACGACCGCGATTGCTTTTTTGGTCAGCGGGTTTATCGAGTTCACGCGCTTCAATTTCGGCAAATTCACCAAAGGCACGAGTGACGGTTGCAATGTCATCGGCATCCATTTCGTTACGTTTTGAACCGAGCGACTTTCGCATTTTGCCGCATAAATTCACGGCGTTAATCAGTTGCACTTTGCCTTTACGTTCACGCGCTTTTTTGTTCGATAAAACCCAAACATACGTTGAAATGCCTGTGTTGTAGAACATATCGGTTGGCAAGGCGACAATCGCTTCGAGTAAATCGGCTTCTAAAATGTAACGACGGATTTCAGATTCACCCGAACCCGCGCCACCTGTGAACAAAGGCGAACCGTTTAAAATAATCCCAATCCGTGCGCTGCCATCTGCCGCGTCGCGTAATTTGCTAATCAGGTGCATCAAAAATAACAACGAACCGTCTGAAACGCGCGGCAATCCAGCACCAAAACGCCCATCAAACCCTTTTTGGGTGTGTTCGTCTTTGATGTCGGTTTCAATCTTTTTCCAGTCCACACCAAACGGCGGATTCGACAACATATAATCGAATTTTTGCGAATAAAGCTGGTCATTGGAAAGCGTGTTACCGAGTTTGATATTTTGAACTTCTTGCCCTTTGATGAGCATATCGGCTTTGCAAATCGCATAACTTTCGGGATTGAGTTCTTGCCCAAATGCACGAATCACCGCGTTGGGATTTAGCTCGTGGACATATTCCATGCCTGACGACAAAAAACCACCCGTTCCAGCGGTCGGGTCGTAAATCGTGCGAATAATGCCATCTTTAGTGAGTGCGTCATCGTCTTCCATAAAAACTAACGAAGTTGTTAAACGCACAATGTCACGCGGCGTGAAATGTTCCCCAGCGGTTTCATTTGAGCTTTCAGCAAAACGGCGAATCAATTCTTCAAATACTAAGCCCATTTCATAATTAGAAATTGCTTGTGGACTTAAATCGGCTTCGCGTACTTTCTGCACCAGTTTATAAAGTAAATTCGCGTCATTGAGTTGCCCGATAAACTCTAAAAATTTGAAATGTTCAAAAATTTCACGGGCATCTTTGGAAAAAGCGAGGATGTAAGATTCGAGATTGGCAGCAATGCCCGATTCACCTAACTTCGACAAATCCATTTTTGAAGTATTGAAAAACGACAATCCGCTAGTGGCTTTGAGCAAAAACTTTTCTTGTGCTTCTTCAGGCAGATTCATGGCTTGCAGTCTGTCAAATTCTGTCAGCACTGCTTCTTTTTTATCTGCCAAAACGCCTTCAAGTCGGCGCAGTAATGTGAAGGGTAAGATAATGCGCCCATATTGGCTTTGCTTGAAATCACCACGCAATAAATCGGCAAGTGACCAAATGAAGGCGGCTAGGTTGTTGGTGTTTTGGCTCATGGTTTGGTTTGATGGGTAGTATTAAATTCTGCTTAGTTTATCACCTTATTGTTGTCGCTTAATTCGCGCCTAAAAAATGTGTTCGAATTACCAGTTTTTGGAGTATTGATCGGCACATATTGCGTATTATTTTTTTAAAAGTGGAATTGAACCTGAATCCATTTTTTAGCTAAAAATAGAAGTGCTTGCGTTAGTTGCTGGTAATTTTGCTGGTATATAAAAATAAATGGGTGCTGATTCCATTTAATGTGGAATTAGACGCAAACTTGAGTTCCAAATTGATCTACTTTTTCCCAAAACTGCTGCCATCGTCCGTTGGATTGAAT
>CAIRCR010000194.1 GCA_903877065.1 uncultured Pseudomonadota bacterium | reverse complement strand
ATTGGAGGGATTCAATCGGTTGTTTTGAATTGCAATAAGCAACATTCCAGCTTGCTCAAGCTACTTGGTGAAAGATATGTTTTGATATATTCAAATTCTGGGTGATGGGGGTGCGGAATGTCGGCTTAAATAGACAAAACGATTTTTCCCATCGTGTGACCGAGTTCAATTAAATCATGTGCTGCTTTCGATTCCGACAAGCGAAAAACATGACTGACGTGAATTTTCAATTTTCCCGCATCAATATACTCTGCACATTTTTTAAGTAAAGAAACGTGTTTCGTGCGTTCTGAATCCAAATCACGCAACATGGGTGTCAACATCAATTCAAATCCAATCGACAGATTCCGCATTCGCGCTTCGTTTAAATCTAAATTTGACGCATCGAGCAGAGTGACAAGTTGTCCAAAATGAGCAGTACAAGGAATGCTTGCTTTGAATACATCTATTCCAACGGTATCAAGAACTAAATCCGCACCACGATTATTTGTTAAATCATTAATTTTTTGAGCAACATTGGTTTGGTTATAAAAAATGATGTCGTCCGCGCCCAGTGATTTCACAAAATCGGCTTTTTCGTTTGAACTTACTGTAGCAATCACGCGTGAGCCAGCAATTTTAGCAAGTTGGATTGCAACGTGACCGACACCACCAGCACCTGCGTGAATTAAAACGGTTTGTCCTGCTTGCAATAATCCTCGTTCAAATAATGCTCCCCACGCGGTAATTAAAACGAGTGGTGCGGCGGCTGCATTTTCAAACGAAATGGATTGCGGCATAACGCTTGCCCAACGTTGCTCAATCACCGTAAACTCGGCATAGTTACCTTGTTCACGCCCTAAACCACCGTTGCAAAACCAAACTTTGTCACCAATTTTAAAATTTGTTACCGATTCACCTATTTCAACGACTTCACCCGCACCATCACAACCCAAAACAGCGGGTAATTGTGCATTTGGGTAAAGCAAACCACCTTTGCGAATTTTAGTGTCAACAGGATTAACACCCGCCGCGTGTAAACGGACTTTGATTTCAGTTGCTTTTGTTAACGTTGGTTCGGCGATTTCTTGTTCGTTTAAAACATCACTGTCACCGATTGCCGTCATTAAAATGGCTTTCATTGGAAGTGTTCCTTATGTAAGAAGATGTGTTGAAATTCGTTTGATTATTTACCGTGATAATATTGCTCAGTCAATCACAAGCGTATTTTAACTTATGCAAAGGAAAACTAACGTGAAAACCATTATTATTGAAAACACGGGGCATTACTACGGGTTATGAACAAGCTAAAAATTACCCATTACATCAGGGAGATTTGAATGACCATTGAAAATTGCCCATGTGGCTCAACGCTAACGTATTCGCAGTGCTGTGAGCTTTTTCATAACGAAACAAACATTGCGTTAACTGCTGAAAAATTAATGCGTTCTCGTTACTGTGCTTACGTTCTAAAGAATGCAGAGTATTTACTTTCAACATGGTATAAATCAACACGCCCCGAACACCTTGATATTTCACAAGACAACGTTGTATGGCAAAAGTTAGAGATTGTGCATACCAAAAAAGGAAGTGCGAAAGATGATAAAGGACGTGTTGAATTTAATGTGTTTTATATTCAAGACGGTGAAATACAAGTGATGCACGAAATCAGCCGTTTTAAAAAGGTTGCAGGGCGTTGGTTTTATGTGGATGGCGTGGTTGAATGATCTTCAATGTTACCCAATCACATACCCATGAAGAACTTATAAAGAAATCACGTTTTATTGGATTCATTGCGCCTTGCGAAAGTGAGCAGATTGTTTTATCTGAATTAAAAACGTTGCACGTTCAGCATCCACACGCAAATCATATTGCATTTGCCTATCGGCTTAAAACCGATAACGGTACTGTCTATCGCTTTCATGATGCAGGTGAACCAACAGGCACAGCAGGCAAACCTATTTTTCAGCATCTTGAAGGTAAAAACATCATCAACGTGTTGGTGGCGGTGATTCGTTATTTTGGTGGTGTAAAGCTTGGGACAGGTGGATTAACTCGTGCCTATGGCAATACCGCAAGACAGGTCATCGAGGGCGCAGTGTTACAACCTTATATCGAAATGACAACGCTCAACTTTACGCTTGATTATGGCCAGTTTCAGTTTTTTGAATATGCCCTGAAAAAAGCAGGTGGAGAAATTATTGAACAAACGTTTGAAGAACAAATTCAATTGACTGTCAAACTAGCGACAGAAAAGGTAAGAGAATTTTCTTTTATAAATTAAATTTTTACTAAATTTTGTAATTTTCCCTGTTACTTCTCACTATTGGAGTGAATTATTATGCTTAACGACGATAAATTAACCGCAGAACAATTTAGTATTTGCCGTCTTAAATCAACTGAACCACCGTTTACTGGTCAGTATGTTAATTGCAAAACAGATGGTATTTATCATTGTGTATGTTGTGACGCCCCATTGTTTGATTCTCAAACCAAATATGATTCAGGTTCTGGCTGGGCTAGTTTTTGGCAAGCGATAGAAAATGGTGTCGCGGAACATTTTGATGATAGTCATGGAATGCGACGAGTTGAAATTGTGTGTGCAAATTGTCAGGCACATTTAGGTCATGTTTTCACGGATGGTATTGAACCAACTGGATTACGTTATTGCCTTAATTCAGCGGCTTTAGTGTTAAAGGAACGAGCATAATTCATTCATCGCGCCAGCTTCTGTTTCAAAAAAAGATAGCGCGTAAACAAGACTTAATGAAAAACCACCCTTTGAGAAATCCCAAAGGGCGGTTTTTTTATGGGTTTAACGCAAAAGTGAATTTTATTTTTTCACTTCTTCAAAATCCGCATCAATAACATCATCGGCTTTGTGTTCATGTGACTCTGCGTCATGTGAATGAGCCGCTTCTTCACTACCTGCGGTTTGGGCATAAACACGTTCTGCTAATTTACCTGATAATTCAGCTAAGGCTTCAGATTTTGCTTCAATTTCAGCTTTGTCGTCACTTTTCACAGCTTCTTTTGCAGCCGCAATTGCCGCTTCAATGTGTGATTTTTCATCTTCTTGAACCTTATCACCCAAATCTTTTAATGATTTTTCCGTTGCATGAATTAAACCGTCTGCGTGATTTCTAGCTTGAACTAATTCTACTAATTTTTTGTCCTCTTCGGCGTGCGCTTCGGCATCTTTTACCATACGTTCAACTTCTTCATCGGATAAACCGCTTGACGCTTTAATCACAATTGACTGTTTTTTGCCTGTTGCTTTGTCTTTTGCAGACACGTTTAAAATACCGTTTGCATCGATGTCAAATGACACTTCAATTTGTGGCACGCCGCGTGAGGCTGGTGGAATATCGGACAAATCAAAACGACCTAATGATTTATTTGCGTTCGCTTTTTCGCGTTCACCTTGCAAAACGTGAATGGTTACAGCAGTTTGATTGTCGTCTGCGGTTGAAAACACTTGCTGTGCTTTTGTTGGGATTGTTGTATTTTTTTCAATCAATTTTGTCAAAATACCGCCCATTGTTTCAATACCAAGTGACAACGGAATCACGTCAAGCAACAACACGTCTTTTACATCACCTGCCAAAACACCCGCTTGAATTGCCGCGCCTAATGCAACCGCTTCGTCAGGATTAACGTCTTTACGAGGTTCTTGACCGAAAATACTCGTGACCATTTCTTGAACTTTTGGCATACGAGTTTGACCACCAACCAAAATCACATGGTGAATATCGGACGCAGAAACTTTCGCATCTTTTAACGCCATTTGACACGGTGCTTTGGTTTTCAAAATCAATTCTTCAACTAACGACTCTAATTTAGTGCGTGTCAATTTAACGTTTAAATGTTTTGGTCCTGAAGCGTCAGCCGTAATGTAAGGTAAATTTACATCAGTTTGTTGGCTTGACGATAATTCAATTTTCGCTTTCTCAGCGGCTTCTTTCAAACGTTGTAACGCTAATGGATCGTTATGAACGTCAACGCCCGTGTCTTTTTTAAATTCGTCTGCTAAGTATTCAATGACGCGTGAATCGAAATCTTCACCACCTAAAAAGGTGTCGCCGTTTGTCGCGAAAACTTCAAATTGATGTTCACCGTCGATTTCTGCAATTTCAATAATTGAAACGTCAAATGTGCCGCCACCCAAATCATAAACCGCGATTTTTGTATCGCCTTTGGGTTTATCCATACCAAATGCTAACGCTGCGGCTGTTGGTTCATTGATGATTCGCAGAACTTCCAAACCTGCGATACGTCCTGCATCTTTTGTTGCTTGACGTTGTGAATCGTTGAAATACGCAGGAACGGTAATAACTGCTTGCGTGACCTCTTCACCTAAATACGCTTCAGCATCTTTTTTCATTTTCATTAAGACGCGAGCTGAAATTTCAGGTGCTGCCATTTTTTTGCCATGAACTTCAACCCACGCGTCGCCGTTTTCGGCTTCGGTGATTTTGTAAGGCACCATGTGAATGTCTTTTTGTACGACATCTTCTTTAAATTTACGACCGATTAAACGTTTAATCGCAAACAAAGTATTTTTAGGATTGGTGACGGCTTGACGTTTTGCGGATTGACCAATTAACACTTCGTCATCGCTACTAAATGCAATGATTGAAGGCGTGGTTCTTGCGCCTTCGCTGTTTTCAATAACTTTTGCAACGCCATGTTCTAAGACTGCAACACACGAGTTGGTTGTTCCTAAATCAATACCGATAATTTTTGCCATGATGTTTTTACTCCAAAATAATTTTTAAAAAGGTGCTACGAATATAAGATTGTTTTATTGAATTTCAAGGGATTATTCAGCGGCTTTTGCGACAACAACCATTGCTGGACGCAATAATCTACCGTTTAACATATAACCCTTTTGAAATACGTTGACGACAGTATTGGGTTCTGCGCCTTCAACGAATTGCATGACCATTGCCTGATGATGTTCTGCGTTAAACGTTAATCCCATCGGGTCAATCGTAATCACATTAAATTTTTCAAACGCGGATTCAAATTGTTTAATCGTGAGTTCGCACCCTTCGCGGAAACGTTTAACTTCTTCGCTGTCGCCAGTTGCAAGTTGTAATCCCATCGTCAAGCTATCCAAAACGGGGAGCAATTCTTTTGCGAAACTGCTTAATGCAAATTTGCGGGCATCTTCAATGTCTTTTTGCGTGCGACGTTTTAAATTTTCCATTTCAGCTTGCGTGCGTAACATTTGGTTCCAATTTTCTTGGGCGGTATGTTGCGTTTCAGCAAGTTCGGTTTTCAATTCCTCGAAGGTATATTCTCGTTCACCGATTTCGGTGTGAGCGTCGTGTAAATCGATTTCTGGTGCAGCTAAGTTTTCCTCATTTGTACTCATAAGACGTTTTCCTGTGAAAATTAAAATAACGATAACTTCAAAGTGGGGGTTTAGATTTTACTTTCAAGGTGAATGTTAATAATTTTGTCAATTTACAATACGGCGCGACTGAATGTGTAAAATCGCTTATTATGCGAAAAAACATAAATGGCAATTTTATTTTTCATCTTGCTAAATTTAGCGACTAAAACTTTTTTCATCACAATTAAATCAAATTAAACATATTTTATTTTTCAGCACTTAACTCAAATAACAAAATCATGACAAATTCAAAAACGGTTACACAAACCACTGCTGGCGGGACATTAACAATCATTCCAAAAGATAAACCTTACTACGAAGCAGAAAACACGAATGCTTTTGCCGTCATCAAAAGCGACGGTTCTGTTTTGGCGTGGGGTGACAAAAACTCAGGTGGCAGCATGAGTTCTGTTGAAAGTCAGCTGAACGGCAACGTTCCCATTACACAAATCTATACAAATAGCGGTGCTTTTGCGGCTCTTTCTTCAACTGGTTCGGTTGTGACTTGGGGAAATAAAGATTCTGGTGGTGATAGTAGTGCTGTTGCTTTGCAACTTAACGGTTCAATTCCTGTTAAACAAATTTATTCAAATGGCAACGCGTTTGCCGCGCTTCGCTCAGATGGTTCAGTCATTACTTGGGGTAACAAAAGCTATGGCGGTGATAGTTCGGCGATTTCTTATCTTGTTAACGGTTCGGCTAACCCTGTAACTCAAATTTATTCAGGTAACTGGGGCGCGTTTGCCGCACTTCGCACTGATGGTTCAGTTGTGACTTGGGGAGATCAAAATTCAGGTGGTGATAGCAGTGCAGTTGCCGACAAACTCAACGGTTCCATTGCTGTTGCAGAAATTTATTCAAATGGTAATGCGTTTGCTGCACTTCGTGCAGATGGCTCAGTGATTAGCTGGGGCAAAGCAGATTATGATGATGTATCAGGGCAAGCCATTCAAATTGATAGCACAGCAGTCGCCACGCAACTTAGTGCTGGTGTGACACAAATTATTCCGCTTAATGGCATGATGAGCGGTGCTTTTGCGGCAATTCAAGCCGATGGCTCTGTTTATACTTGGGGGGCGAAAGATTCAGGTTCTGACATGAGTTCTGTCGCAATCGAACTTAACGGCACGATTCCTGTCACACAAATTTATTTTGCCAGTGGATCGATCAATTCAGCAGTTGCGGCACTTCGTGACGACGGCACGTTAATTACTTGGGGCGGTGCAGGCTTCAACACGACAACCTTACAGCCCATTGTAATTGATAGCAAAGCTGTGAACAGCCAAATCAATGGAACAATTCCTTTGAAACAAATTTATTCACCTGTGAAACAAATTTATTCACATGATGGCTTGATGGGCGGTGCTTTTGCTGAACTTCGTGCCGACGGTTCTGTTTTCACTTGGGGAGAGGCGATTTCTGGTGGCGATAGCAGTTCAGTTGCCAATCAACTTGATGGCAAAATTGATGTGACCCAAATTTATTCAGGACGCGGGGCTTTTGCCGCGCTTCGTGTTGATGGTTCTGTTGTCACTTGGGGTAATAAAAATTATGGTGGTGACAGCAGTTTAGTTGCCAATAAACTGGATGGAAAAATTGATGTGACCCAAATTTATTCTGGAAATGGAACCGCTTTTGCCGCACTTCGTGTTGATGGCTCTGTTGTGACGTGGGGTGATAAAAACTGCGGTGGTGATAGCAATGCCGTAGCAAATGATCTCAACGGTTCAATTCCCGTTACTCAAATTTATTCAAATGGTAATGCGTTTGCGGCGTTGCGTGTTGATGGCTCTGTTGTGACGTGGGGCGATAAAAATTATGGTGGCGATAACAGTTTAATTGCAGATCAACTGAGTTCTGATGTTGTCAGTTTTGCTAATGCGGCAACAGATGATGTTTATGTTGCACCTACTAAAGAAGTTCACGTTAATCACGTTCCAACGGGAGATATTGTGATTACTGGAACAGTAAAGCAAGCCGAAACGCTAACAGTAAAAAATACGCTCGCTGATGCAGATGGACTGGGCGATTTTAGTTATCAATGGTTAAGTAATGATTCGGAGATATTTGGCGCAACGGGTGTCAATTATCTTTTGTCTACCGCAGATTTGGGTAAAAAAATTAGCGTGAAAGTGTCTTACTTAGATGGTGAAGGTGCAACTGAACTGGTAACTAGCAAAGCAACTAACGCTGTTATCAGTATTATTAGTACACAAGCAACGAAAAATAATGACCAAATCACAGGCACAACAAAAAATGAAACAATTGATGGTTTAACGGGTAATGATTTATTAAAAGGGATGGCTGGAAATGATACATTGATTGGTGGTGCTGGTTTAGATACGCTGATTGGTGGCACAGGTAGTGATAATTTAACGGGTGGAAAAGATGCGGATATTTTCAAATTCAGTGCAATAACGGATTCGGGGATAACTTCAAAAACTCGTGACACCATCACTGATTTTAAACACAACGAAAACGATAAAATTGATTTATCAGCAATCAATGCAAATGAAAAAATTGTGGGTGATTCCGCCTTTAGTTTCATTGGCACGAAAGCATTCAGTACCAGTGATGCGACAGGACAGTTACGTTTTGATAGCACTAATCACATTCTTTATGGCAGCTCGAACGCAGATAGCAAACCAGAATTTTCAATTCAACTAAACGGCGTAACGAGTTTGGTTGTCACTGATTTCATTTTATAAATGGATACCCGAATAATTCGATAAATGAACTATCTTCTAACAGTCGCATTGTCTGGCTTATGGTTGTTTTATGCGCCACAAAGTTACGCCAAAAATAATGTGCAACCGTTGCAATGTGTGGCATTTAGTCCGTATGTCAATCAGCTTACGCCAAATTATGGCGCGACTCCGAATGTTGAAATTATCGAAACATTATTAGATGTTCTGATTAAAGAAACGCCGTTTCGTTGCATTATGAGTTACGGTGTTTTGAATGGGTTAGAAGCTATTTTCCCCGCCGCAAAAAAACGGGGTATTAAAGTCATTGCGATCTTGTGGATTGATAAAGATAAAACGGTCAATACAGATTCGATTTCACACGGCATCGCATTGGCGCGGCAATACCCCGAAACAATTGTTCTTTTAAGTTGTGGTTCAGAAGTTCGTACACGTCATAATTATGAATTTGACAGCGAAACGGAGCGTTGTTTAAACGCTTTGCGTGAAGCGAAAGTGACGCAACCCATTGGTGTGATTGATACTTGGTGGGAATGGTGCAATCGCACGCAACCTTGTCATCAAAATCAGTTTAGTTCGCAAGTCGATTGGATTGGCATTAACGTTTTTCCATGGTGGGAAAATCGGCATTCGAGTTTATTTTCATGTGTAGAAGCTCATGAAGCGGCGGCTTTTCATCTAGCACGTTGGGAAGAAGTTAAAAAAACGAATCCAACAAAAGAAGTCATGATTACAGAATTTGGTTGGGTTTCTGCGCCAGAAGGTGAAGCGCAAATCAACTTAAAAACGAAACAAAAATGCGGCGTTGCCAGTCAAAAAAATCAACAACGGGTTATCGAAAGTACATTTAAACAATTAGCTGAAAAAAAGATTTCTGGTGTGGCATTTGAAGCTTTTTCAGAAAATTGGAAAGCCAATAAAGAAGAAGGTGATTTTGGACGTTTTTGGGGATTATGCCAAAGCACGCCACCTTACATTTGTCATATCTCACTTCCCCATTAAAAATTTTATAGAGAAAGATTGCGTGAAATTATTTTTACTTACCTTTAACGCTATTTGCCTATTATTAGTGTCGCAAACGAGTCAGGCGCGTCATGCTGCAATTTTAATTGATGCAGAAAATGGCAATGTTTTACACGAAGTCGAAGCAACACAATCTTGGTATCCTGCTTCTTTAACGAAAATGATGACGTTATACATGACGTTTGATGCGTTAAATAATCGGCAAATTCACTTACACGACACGATGCACACTTCACATCATGCCGCCCGTCAACCCAATAGCCGCTTAGGTTTGCATTACAATGAACGAATTACAGTTGAGGAGGCTGTTTTGGCAATTGTTACTCGTTCTGCGAATGATGCAACAGTGGTTTTAGCCGAGCATTTAGCGGTCACGGAAGATAATTTCGCCATTCGTATGACTGCAAAAGCGCATTCGCTTGGAATGTACAACACTTATTTCATGAATGCGACAGGCTTGCCAAACGATTGGCAGGTCACGACAGCGCGAGATATGGCTTTATTAGCATTAAAAATTCAGCGTAATTTTCCCGAATACTACGGTTATTTCGCCACGCACACGATGAGTTTTAAAGGGCATGAATTAAACGGTATCAACAAATTTACCGCAACTTACGAAGGTGCAGAAGGTATGAAAACAGGGTTTACTTGTAATTCGGGTTATAACCTGGTGAGTTCAGCACGGCAAAATGGCAGACGTTTAATTGGCGTTATTTTAGGTGGGCATACTAGCGGTGAACGTTATGATTTGATGGTTAATCAAATGAATCATGGGTTTGGTGGCGATTACAATGTACTGACCAACATTTTTACAATGCCAACACAATCTGCGGGCTTGCCTCCACATCAATTGGGTTGCGCGAGTGGCGCGGTTCACGAACCCGAAGAAGAACACCATAACAAGCATCACCGCCACACTACAAAACGAATGAAGCTAAAAGCACATCGCGTTCGTCACATACACAGTTAAAATCAAGTCTAAAAAATTGTTAATGACCAAAACGGCAGAATTTTGTATAGTTGCCGCAGATTTTTAACAACGGGATGCGTTTTAGGCGAATCCCGTTTTGCACATTATAAAGGTAAGTGTTCGATGAGTTACGCACAATTAGTATTAGAAGACGGCACAGTATTTAAGGGGTTATCCATAGGTGTGGCGGGTTGTAGCGTTGGCGAAGTTGTTTTTAATACATCAATGACAGGGTATCAAGAAATTTTGAGTGACCCGTCTTACGCGAAACAAATCGTTACGTTAACTTATCCACATATTGGCAGCACAGGAACAACAGACGAGGATCAAGAATCTCACGGTGTTTTTGTCAGTGGTTTAGTAATTCGGGATTTACCATTAGTCGCTAGCAATTGGCGCAGTGAAAAAACATTACAACAGTACCTAATCGACAATAATGTTGTCGCGATTGCTGAAATTGACACGCGAAAATTAACACGAATTTTGCGAGATAAAGGCGCACAACGTGGTTGTATTATCGCTGGTGAAACTCAAACGCTCGAAACAGCACAAGCCTCAATTGAAAAATTTGCAGGTTTGAAAGGGTTGGATTTAGCAAAAGAAGTGACAACGGCTAAAACTTACGCATGGACAGAAAATGTTTGGAATTTGCGTGACGGTCACAAAACGGCTGAAAATTTAACTAAACACGTTGTTGCTTATGATTTTGGCGTGAAACGAAATATTTTACGTTTACTTTCAAATCGTGGTTGCCGTGTCACCGTTGTGCCAGCAAAAACAACGGCAGCTGAAGTTTTAGCGTTAAAACCAGATGGTGTATTTTTATCAAATGGACCTGGCGATCCAGAACCTTGTACTTATGCAATTGAAGCCATTAAAACCATTTTAGAAACAAAAATTCCCGTGTTCGGCATTTGCTTAGGGCATCAACTATTGGCGTTAGCAAGTGGCGCGAAAACAGAAAAAATGAAATTTGGTCATCACGGTGCAAATCACCCTGTTCAGGAAATCACAACAGGTCGCGTGATGATTAGCAGTCAAAATCATGGCTTTGCCGTCAATGAAGCGAGCTTACCAGCAAATGTCATTGCCATTTATCGCTCGTTATTCGATGGCAGTTTGCAAGGAATTAAACGCACAGATTGTCCCGCGTTTAGTTTTCAAGGTCATCCCGAAGCAAGCCCTGGTCCGAACGATGTCGAAGCGTTATTTGATGAATTTATCGAATTGATGAATGCGAGATAAAACATGAGTGCATTGAGAAAGCCTTTTTATTTTAGTGAAGCCGATTATTTGGCTTTCGATGCCACAACTGACCTAAAACACGAATACGTTAATGGTTATATTCATGCCATGGCTGGTGCGAGTGAGCGGCATAATCGAATCACTATGAACATGGGTTTTCATTTACGCGCAGCCGCGCGAGGTAGCCATTGTGGCGTATTTTTAAGTGACATGAAATTCCGTGCTGAACAAGGACATTTTTATTATTTTCCTGATGTAATGCTGGTTTACAATCAAGACGATGACGACCAATTTTACAAAGAAAATCCTTTTTTTATTGCTGAAGTGTCTTCTGTTAGTACTAAAAAAATTGACCGTCGCGAAAAATGGCTGACATATTCAAAAGTGGAAAGTCTGCGTTATTACCTACTTGCCGATAGCTCAAAAAAATTCGTTGAATACTATTTCCGTGATGAGCAAAATCAGTGGCAAGCCGCAATTTTAGAAGACGGAGAAACACTTGAAATTGAATGTGAAAATTACCGTGCTGTTTTAGATGTAGATTCGATTTATGAAGATGTGGCGATTATTTAAGCTAAAAAGAACAGACATAATCATACAAACCAAATTCACCTTATTAAGTAGACAATGCCAAAAAGAACCGACATAAAATCCATTTTATTATTAGGTGCCGGACCGATTGTAATTGGTCAAGCGTGTGAATTCGATTACTCAGGCACACAAGCCTGCAAAGCCTTACGCGAAGAAGGTTATCGCGTTGTTTTAGTCAATTCCAATCCCGCCACAATCATGACCGACCCCGACATGGCGGATGCAATTTATATCGAACCAATTGATTGGCAAACTGTTGAAAAAATTATTGCCAAAGAACGTCCCGACGCGATTTTACCCACGATGGGTGGACAAACTGCTTTGAATTGTGCGTTAGATTTGGACAGAAACGGAGTTTTGGCAAAATACAACGTTGAAATGATTGGTGCGTCGAAAGAAGCAATTAACAAAGCCGAAGATCGTCAACTTTTCAATGACGCAATGGCGCGAATTGGTTTAGAAGTTGCAAAATCAAGAACCGCTCACACAATGGAAGAAGCATTAGCGGCTCAAAAAGAAGTTGGTTATCCAACCGTGATTCGTCCTTCTTTCACAATGGGTGGAAGTGGCGGCGGCATCGCGTACAACAAAGAAGAATTTATCGAAATTTGCGAACGCGGCTTGTATTTATCGCCAACCAACGAATTATTGATTGAAGAATCGGTACTGGGTTGGAAAGAATATGAAATGGAAGTTGTCCGTGACACGAAAGACAATTGTATTATTGTCTGTTCGATTGAAAACTTTGATCCGATGGGCGTTCACACTGGCGATTCAATTACT
>CAIRCR010000193.1 GCA_903877065.1 uncultured Pseudomonadota bacterium | reverse complement strand
TAAAGTACGAGTGGATACCCTTTTCGGCATATCAATCGTTTCAAAATTTGCAGGAATCATTGTATGAAATACTTGCTAATGTTGGGGCTTCATACACCATTAAATTCAGCTGAAAAATGTTAAAAGACTTTTGGATGGGTATTTACTTGAATCTGCCACAACAATCGTGATTGGACTTTTTATCAATCGATTTGAATTTGGAGTTCCGTATAAAATGCCATCAACAAAAGTACAACACTACCCCGATTTAACAGTATCGAGCTTTAATTTTGAAAAACAAAAAAATGAATGACGGTGCAAATAAATTTTGCAGTTTATGTGGCTTGCCAGTTCATGTTGTTGGATTTACTTTAAAACTCGTAACTGGAGAGGAAAAATCCTTTTGTTGCGAAGGGTGCAAGAGTATTTATAAAATGATCAATTATGAAATTATTAAAACCTGCTAAAAAAAGCTGTTTTGTGAAACAACAAATGGATTATTCATGACAAATAGTACAACCGCACAACCCATTTCATCGCTTGGACGTTTAGGATTATTGATTACAGTGATAATTAGTGGTGCGTCAGTTATGGTCATTGAACTTTTAGGCACACGCTTAATTGCCCCTTTTTACGGCACCAGTTTATATGTTTGGTCGTCATTGATTTCCGTTACGATGGTGGCATTAACACTCGGTTATTTTATTGGTGGACGTTGGTCGGATTCGGCAAAACGCACAGGTTTGTCATTGATTATTGCATTGGCAGCATTTTTAACATTGATGATTCCTTGGCTAACACGCCCTGTTTTATTAGCTACAGATTCGCTCGGATTACGAGGTGGTGCATTTGTCAGTGCTTTGATTTTATTTTTGCCCAGTTTGATGATGCTAGGCATGATTAGCCCGTTTGCGATTAAATTATCAACCTCGCAGCTAGATAACGTCGGTAATTCTTCTGGCACAATTTACGCAGTCAGTACGCTCGGCAGTGTTTTCGGAACATTGATTTTAGGTTTATTTTTATTTCCATTATTTGGTTCACGCGAAATTTTAATTACGACGAGTTTGATACTTTTTGTGTTGGCTATTGGAATTGGTTTAATCGAACGACGACAATTACATTCAGTCGCATCATTATTGCCAAGCATGGTTTTGGTTGTTTTGGGATTAGCCTTTTTACCAAGCGTTGTGAGAGCGGGACAAGTTCGCCAAAACGACAAATTCAACGTCCTTTTTGAACAAGAAAGTTTATACGGTTGGGTTCGCGTAATTGATGTCACAGGGCGTGATTTACGTTTATTAACTTCGGACGGCTCGGCGATTGGTGCGTCAAGCATCAAAACTGGCGAAAGCCAATTAAGTTATCAAGATATTGTCGGTTTAATTCCAGCATTACGCCTAGAAATGAAAAAAGCGTTAATCGTCGGTTTGGGTGCAGGACACATGGCTAAAGTCTTGAATGATCGTTACGGAGTGATAGTTGACACGTTAGAAATTGATCCAGCAGTGGCAAAAGCGGCGGTGGATTATTTTGGTTTTAAACCCACTGGCAAAGCGATTGTGGGTGATGCACGTTATGAAATTCGCCGATTAACAGGAAAATACGATTTAATTATTCATGATTGTTTTACAGGTGGTTCTGAACCCTCACATTTATTGACTGTTGAAACGTTGAAACAATTGCAAGGATTGTTAACGGAACAAGGTATTTTAGCCGTAAATTTTGTGGCATTTGCAAACGG
>CAIRCR010000192.1 GCA_903877065.1 uncultured Pseudomonadota bacterium | reverse complement strand
TAAATTTAATACTTTCAAAATCAATTGATTCAGTTTGTATATCTGTAACACGCAAAAACGGTACGCCTGTTTCAACATAAGTTGGCGTAAAGTGCGTACCGTCAACAATTTGTTTCGTTATGTATTTTAATTTACGGACTTTCCACCCCTTCGGAATTTCCCCCAACCATTCCACACCCGAATCAACCAACTCGACCGAATCATCTAAACCTTTTGTGACCGCTTGATAAATAATTGACTGGCGCAACGCATCAAGCGTTTGGATTTGCTCCTTTTTGATGGCGATAATGGAATCTAATTTGCCGCAACGCTCGTCTAAATACTGGGCGATGGCTTGTTGTTCAAAAATAGGTGGCATGATAATCGGCAAATAAGCATATTTATCAGCACCTATGTTTTGTATTGTCGCTTGCGTAAAAATGGAACTTTTCCACATATCGTAAGCAGGTGATTTTGTATAAAAATACAAAAATTCAGGTGATAACAAATGCCTATTCGTTGAGGCTTTAATCAAATAACCTGCAAAACACGCGCTCTTATCTTCACCATAAAAAATAAAGGTTTTGCCAACCGTCGCGCCACTTCTGGCAAAAAGAACATCACCATTTTTTAAGTAATATCCTGCTGCTTTTTCAAGTGGTAATGACTTGAAACTATCATCTTTTAGTAAGCCATCGTGATTGAAATCTGTGATTCTGATGTATCGCGGCAACTCTCTATCATCTAATTCAGCGGCTTCATTTGCTCCATATTTCAACGGTTCGTCTAACAGCCGTTTTAAGCTATCAACTTTCCAACCTATCGGAATTTCGCCAATCCATTCAACGCCGCTATCTTGCATGGTTTCGGACATGGTTTAATCCTCTAAACTTTTTATCAAATCAACGGCTGTTTTTTCCAATGCCCAAAAATCGTTTAATAATTCGGCGGTCGGTTTGGGAGCTTGATAATGATAAAAGTATTTGTTCGGCAAAATTTCATAACCTAATTGCTCGCTGTCTTGCCAACGAATAATCGGTTTAGCAATTTCACGTTCTAAAAAGGCTTGAATGTCCTGACCGTGTGGGATGTATTCATTATCTTGAACGTAATGACGGTGATAAAAATTCGCTTCAAAAACGCTAACTAATTTAAAAAATAGCTTTTCTTGTTTAGCTTTATCTTTGGTTTCAACACCTTTTAAAAACTCGGCTAATTGCGTTTTGAAAACTTTTTTAAGTTCAGCATGATAAACGCCGACAAAAGATGAATCGCTTTTGAGTTCAAGGGTTAGCGGCATTTCCGCGCCACCATAAGACACAACTAAATCAAAACGAATGTCGCTATCATAAAAATCTTGTTCTTTTTTGACATTGGCTGGCGTTAAATCTTTTTCGTAAAGTTCATTCACAAAAGCGGTCTGGTCATCTTCATCGGTTTGCCAAAATACAACGCTAACTTTGTGATAAGCGAAATCTTGAGCAGAAAATAATTTGATGTTGGGTTGTCCACTTTCCCAGTTTTGGTTGTAAGCGTCATTTACCCATGTGCGGTGTGCATCGGTCATCCGATTGCGTTTGTTGCCGAATGATTTAGGCTCTTTTTCAAACTGTTCGCGTGCGTCGATGATTTTGATTTTATGTTTGTGACTGGCGGGTTTGTTATTAGTTAATAGCCAAATGTAAGTAAAAATGCCTGTGTTATAAAACAGTTGGTCAGGCAACATCACAATCGTATCAAGCCAATCATTCTCGATAATCCAGCGTCTAATCTCGCTTTCACCTGAACCACAATCGCCATTACTTAAAGGTGAACCGTTAAACACCACCGCAATTTTACTGCCGCCTTTTTCAACGGTTTTCATTTTGGCGAGCATCGTTTGTAAAAACAAAAACGCGCCATCATTACTGCGTGGCATTCCAGCACTGTAACGAGTTGAACTTAATTTTTCAGCTTCAGTTTTATAATCGCTCCACGTCACACCAAATGGCGGATTACTGAGCATATAATCAAATTTGTCTTCGGCTTTATCGAGTTGGTCGCCTTTGTCTTTGCGTCCGTCGCTGTAAGAAATGAGCGAGTTACCCAAATGAATAAAACTACGGTCTTCTTTTAACAGCATTTCAGCTTGGCAGATTGCAAAGTTATGTGGCTGTAATTCTTGCCCATAAAGAATGATTGCATTTTTACGCTCTAAACGTTTTGTATTATCTAAATGTGTTTTGGCTACAGACAACATTCCGCCTGTTCCACACGCAGGGTCATAAATCGATAACGCGCTATCATCGACAGAAAATTGCATATCAAGCAATTCCACCATTAAATGAATTACCTCGCGTGGTGTGAAATGTTCCCCTGCTTCTTCGCCGCTTTGTTCTGAGAATCGACGTAATAATTCTTCATAAACATAACCCATCGAATGATTATCTAACGCTTCAAGGCTTAAATCTTGTTCTGCATATTGACGAATAATTGAAGGTAACAAACCACTATTAGTTAATTTTGTAACGGTATCTCTAAAATTGAAATGATTGATGATGATTTCAATGTTGGGAGAGAATCCATTTAAATACGCTCTAAAATTTCCGTCTAATTGTGTTGAATCCTCGTCATGTATGTGACGTAAGTTGGAATCCGTTAAATTATAAAAGGTAAAATTCTTTTCTTTGTTTTTAAGAACTTCGTTGATTTTTTCAGCGGTTGCATCAGGCAAACCACGTTCAATTTTTACACGTTCATCATCGCGCCACTTCTGCAAAACACATTCAATACGTCGAATCGTAATCATTGGTAAAACGATATTTTGATATTCATACGACTTAAATTTACCACGCAAGCTATTCGCTGATTTCCAAATTTCTTGAATGAGTGTGTTGAGTTGCTCTCTATTTTCTAGCATGAGTTAAATGGATTTCCGTAAATTTAGAATTGTTGCTGATTATGGCACAGTGAGCTTGAAACACGGATGTTTCATTACTAAAAACCGATTCAACATTTATTTAGTCGCTGAATCACCCGCTTCACTTGTAACGCTTGCCATTGTTGACTGCCATTCGGCGTATGTAATCCCAATGTTGTTAAGGTTTTGGCAATCTTGTAACAGGTATCGCCGTTTCGGTAATAATCCATCACCACCTTTTCATATTTGGAATTCCTAGAAACGGCGTTACTTTTGACGGTATCAATGGCTTTTTGTCTGTTCTCAACCGTCAATGTTTTCAAATTCCCCAGTGATTCACCTCTGGCACGTTTAGCGGCAAGAGCCGCTTTAGTACGTTGAGAAATTAACGAACGTTCTTTTTCAGCCAGTGAAGCGTAAATATGAAGTTGAAACGGGTCAACATCCATGCCTAATTGCGTCACATAAAACGGCACACCAAATTTCATCAGTCCTGAAATCGCATGAACATCACGCGATAACCTATCGAGCTTACTGACAATCAAAATACAGTTTTCTTTTTTACAACGTTCCAGTGCTGACGTTAAAACCTTGCGTGAGCTGATGTCATCTTTTCCACTTTGTACTTCGATAGCCGTATCCATCAGAGCAATCTCGTTGGCTTCACAGAACCGTTCGATGTCACGTTGTTGTGCTTCCAATCCTAACCCTGATTTCCCCTGCATTTTAGAACTCACTCGAATGTAACCAATCGCTTGTTTATCCATTTTTATCACGTCAAAAATCTAATTTTAACACATGACTATACAGACCTGAATGCTCGTTCAGGTCTGTATATAAACCGTAAAAACGCTATTTTTAGCCGTCTATATATAAAGGAATAAAACTTTTAACATTTAAAAAATAACAGTCATTTCTTGTCGGATAAATGTTTTACTATATTCGGCATCTTTCAATAAATAGAAAACTTGTTATGGATTCATTACTCCGCTATTTCGATATGTTGTGCTTGATTCCCAAAGCACCTAATTCAATATCAACACCAGACTTGTTAGAAAAACTTCAAAACACGGGATATGAAATTGATTTACGAACAGTTCAACGTGACTTGATTAAACTTTCGTCTTCACCGTTGTTTCCGATTTCTAATACCGAAAATACAAAACCGTTGCGATGGTTTTGGATTGATAATTCAAGTCCTATGCAACTTCCCTTGATGTCAACGGATGAAGCCTTGACATTTAAGTTAGCTGAAATGTTTCTTGAACCTTTATTGCCACCTTCAGTTCGTTCACGTTTATCAGGATACTTTGACCTTGCTGATAAGCGATTGCAGGAATCAAAATTTAGTCATTGGACAGAAAAAGTCGGAATCGTTCCGAATAATTTGCCATTACTACCTGCCGAAATAGAACCTTCTGTATTAGCTGTGGTTTATGAGGCACTGCTTAAAAATCAACGAATCAAGGCAACTTATCATGCTGTTTATAATTCTGAAAAAACGTATGACATAAACCCTCTGGGATTGGTTTTTCGCCACAATGTGATTTATCTTGTTGCGACGCTTTTTGAATACACAGATATTAAACAATTGGCATTGCATCGGTTTAAAAATGCCGAATTGATTGACCGTATTGTGAAAGTGCCAGACGGGTTTGCGTTAGAAGATTACATTGCAGAAGGTAGATTTAATTATCCTGTAAATAATAATCTTGAAGAGATTTCTTTAAAAATCAAAGTCAGTTCATACATAAAACAGATGTTGCAGGAAACACCGCTGAGTTCAAAACAGAACATTACTGAAATTGATGAAGATCATTATTTAATTGAAGTGATTATTGATAATACAAAACAGTTGCATCGGTGGTTACGAAGTTTGGGTTCTTCAGTTGAAGTGCTTGAACCCGCTAATTTACGAGCTGAGTTTGCAGCCGAAATAAGCACGCTGAGTAAAATGTATCAGTGAGTTTTCAACAAATCCTTTCGTATTCATTATCGCTAAATAACGAATACGAAAAGACTCGTGGTCTTTATGTTTGTCTTTGCGTGAATACATAGTGCGGTCACGGAAGAATCCCGCTTTATTAAAATGATGAGCAAATTTAGCCACAGGGTTTTGCGGTAACTGTTCTTTTAACTTTTGCAACTCTATCACGAGTGCATTTTTTTGTTTCTTCTTGGTCATAAAAATTCCTCTTGTTTGTGGATAGGAAGCATGACTTCCTATCATTTGAAAATTACATTGAGCTACGCCCGTGACTATTCTAACCTTTAACGCACAAAATTTGTTTTAGTGTGTGAACGATTTCAACTAAATCTTCCTGATTTTTCATCACCACATCAATGTCTTTGTACGCAGATGGAATTTCATCAAGCACTCCCTTGTCTTTACGACACATCACACCTTCGGTTTGTGCAATTAAATCTGCTGTTGTAAATTCTTTTTCAGCTGCGGTACGACTCATTTTTCGACCTGCACCGTGAGAGCAAGAATGAAAACTTTGAGGATTACCTTTGCCGCGCACAATAAAAGACTTCGCTCCCATGCTGCCTGGAATAATACCTAAATCTCCTTCACGCGCTCGAATTGCCCCTTTTCTTGTTACCCAAACGTTAGCATCAAAGTGATGTTCATGGGCAACGTAATTGTGATGACAATTCACCGCTTCTTTGGTCACTTCAAAGGGCGGCAAATGACGTTTTAACGCTGTAATCACTAAATCCAGCATCGCTTGACGATTTTCAAAAGCGTATCGTTGCGCCCAATCAACGGCGTATGTGTAATCGTTGAAATGTTCACAGCCTTCTGGAAAATAAGCCAAATCACGGTCAGGCAAATGGATAAACCATTGCTCCATATCTTTACGCGCCAACTCGATAAAATAATTTCCGATAGCGTTACCAATCCCACGACTACCTGAATGCAACATAATCCAAAGCTGTTGCTGTTCGTCTAAACACAATTCGATAAAGTGATTACCGCTGCCGAGCGTTCCCATTTGACAAATCCAACTTGAAAAATTCTTGAAGGCTTTTCGCAACTTCGGATGTTTTTCAGTCATCGACATCAGTTGTGTTTCAAACGGCAACGCCCGTTCAGTTAAAGCTCTGTCTTCTTTGTGTTGGTCACGTCCAACAGGAATATCACGACTGATTTGGTCAAAAACGGTTTTTAAGGTTTTTTCATCTAAATCATTTGCTGTTAGTGATAAACGACACGCAATCATCCCACAGCCAATATCAACGCCAACAGCAGCGGGAATAATCGCTTTATGACAAGCAATTACAGACCCAATCGTTGCACCGATTCCAGTATGCACATCGGGCATTGCAGCAACGTGTTTGTGAATAAAGGGTAAATTTGCAATGTTACTAAGTTGTTGTTTTGCTCGGTCTTCAATTTCATCAGTCCAAATTTTTACAGGTACATTGCCTTCGGTCAGCACAGTTTTTATCGTCATTTTATGCTCCTTTTAATTCGCTGGATTCGTGGGAATTTCATAACTTGCATAAAATATGGGATAGAACTGACGGCTTTTTAATTTTTCCAATTTTATTTGCGTGATTTTGAAGCCAAAAAAATCACCAATAACAGAATCTATCCCACAATTCGGACAGCCAATCCAATCAACCTCTTCATCTATTTCAGCTTCTGATGGGTTAAAAATTGAACAGCAATAATAGCATCCACATTTTGTGCTGTTCTTGATACATTCAATACTTCTGGCTTTTTCTAATTTCGCTCTATTCGTTGTGGATTTTACCGTGAGCTTTTCCATTTCTCTCACATAGTGACGAAGTGTTTCAGTTATTAGAATTCGATATTCAGATTGGCGTGCATGAAGAATATCGGCAACACTGCGGTAATACCAAAGCGTTCCCTCTTTTTTGGTTGTGAATCGCTCAAATACAGATTCACCAAGAGTTTGTAGGTCTTGGATAATAGAGCGCACGTTGTGTAACTTATCTGCTGCGACAACTAAAATTGCATCTTCTGATATTGAATGTAGATGTTTCAAATAATTGATTTTTCGCTCGTGCCAATCTGATTTTTCTCCATGCTCGTCAGGTGTTCCATCGGTGCAATCCATCACTATTGAATATACGGTGTCACCAAACTTTTCACGAATGATAGGTGCATAATGCAAGCCACCATCTTCTAAAACATCATGTAGTAATGCAGCAATTGCTTGATTTTCATCTGCACCAAATTCCAAAGCTATTGAAGCGACTGCCATTGGGTGTGAAATATACGGAGTTTGTGTACCTTTTCGATATTGACCATCGTGTGCTTCTATTGCTAAAGCCAAGGCTTCTGAAAATTTATCTGTCAGCATCATAATAACTCCATCATGGCAGGCAAAATTTCACCCGCTTTTCCAATCAAGTTATAAGTTACCGATGAATCAAAATCGGTACTTGTTGGGTTTATTTGCACCGTGATTGCTTTGTTATGAATTGCAATCGATGGTATGTTTGCGGCTGGAAAAACTAATCCAGACGTACCGATAACGAGCATTACGTCACATTTCCCTGCCGCTCCTTCTGCTTGTTGAAATATCTTTTCAGGTAACAATTCACCAAACCAAACAACCCCTGGGCGAATTTTTCCACCGCAGTGAGAACAACGAGGCGGCTCAATGCTTTTTTCTTCATTGATTTCAGGTGGTATTGTGCTATCGAAAACATAAGGTCTGGCGCAAGCAAAACAGCGTGGACTGTGCAAACTACCGTGCAAGTGCAATACATCAATACTGCCTGCTCTTTCATGTAAATTATCAACGTTTTGTGTTACCAATGTAAATCTAGGCACTTTGGTCGCTAATTTTGCAAGGGCTTCGTGAGCTGGGTTTGGTTTAGCTTGTAACACCATGTTACGTCGCCATTCGTACCAACCCCAAACAAGTGGAGGAGATTTACGAAAACCACCCGCACTCGCCAGTTCTTCTGCTCTGTAATTTTCCCAAAGTCCTGTCATCGCATCACGAAAGGTTGGGATTCCCGATTCAGCAGATACACCTGCTCCCGTTAGCACAACTAAATGCTCGGCATTTCTAATTTGTTCAATTAACTCTGTTGGAATCGTTGTTACGTCAAATTTGTTCACTTTGGCTCTCCTTCGGAAGTATTTTGAATTGAAGCAATCATAAAACACTAATGCGACATAATCAGTCCTTTACAAAAATTAAAATTATTTTTAAAACGGTCTAATTTTGTCGCATTGACCGTTTATTATGTTGGCTACTAAAGAACATGGGAGGCGATTATGTTAGGTGCAATTACAGGTGATATTGTTGGTTCGGTTTATGAATGGAACAACATCAAAACAACTGAGTTTGAATTATTCAGTCCAAAATGCTTTTTTACTGATGACAGCGTGTTGACGATTGCGTTAGCCGATACGATTTTGAATGACAGAAATTATGCTGACGTGATGCGTGAGTATTATCGCCGTTACACTAAGCGGGGTTATAGCTTAATGTTTCGTGAATGGGCGCAAAATCCAAATGCTCAGGCTTATAACAGTTGGGGAAATGGGGCGGCAATGCGTATTAGTCCTGTGGGTTATGCGTTTGATTCGCTAGATGAAGTGCTTAAAAAAGCCGTCGAATATACCGAAATTACACACAATCACCCCGAAGGAATTAAAGGCGCGTGTGCAACAGCTTCAGCGATATTTTTAGCGCGAACAGGTCACAGCAAGCAAGACATCAAAAATTATATCGTCACAAACTTTGGTTACGATTTAGAGAGAACGTGTGATGACATTCGCCCCACTTACCAATTTAATGAATCTTCACAAGGAACTGTACCCGAAGCGATAGTGGCGTTTTTGGATTCAACGGATTTTGAAAATGCGATTCGGCTTGCTGTGTCATTGGGCGGTGATTGTGATACCCTAACCTGCATTACTGGCGGGATTGCACAGGC
>CAIRCR010000191.1 GCA_903877065.1 uncultured Pseudomonadota bacterium | reverse complement strand
TAGCGTTAAATGTTCGGCAATAATTATCTCGTCCGACTGTCTACAATTACACAACTTAATTTCAGTTGAAAATACCAGATACCTTTTGAGGAAGTTGGAGGGCATGAGATAAATGCACAACAAATACTGTTTCAGTATGAATAAGGATTTTTATGACACGTCGATTTAATAAAAAACGTCGCCCTTTTATTTCATTGCCCCAACACAAACGCGGTGATGCTTTTATTAAGATGAAAGGCAAAATCAAACACGAAGCTGCACAATATGGTGGAATGTTCACCAGTCCATCGATTCTTGATGAATCGCGTGACAGCCAGTGGATGGACATCTATTTTTTAGGATTGGACAAATTCACGATTTGGAACGCAACCATCATAACAGCAAGACTCGCTTTAGAAGATGCTGCACATGATTTAGCCTTTACTCATACAGAAGAAATGCTAACCGCTGACGAATTGGAATCTGAATTTAAAACAGAATTTGTCCCTGCTGATCGTTGCTCTAAAACGGGGAAAATTTTGACCTACAGAATGCTTGAGCGTGAAAAGAAACGATATGACCAATTTGGAGGTTTAACATTTTTAGAGCAATTAGATAAGCTGGAAGCACAAATTATTGCTGAAACACCAACGACGATTTATGAATTTTTTCAAACGGATTTGAGTTACAGCTATGGAATTGGATTAAACATTGTGGTGGATGTCGAAACAATCAATCGCACGGTAATCGAACAAACGATTATTAAATTCCGTGAACTTGGTGAACAAAATTGGCAGGCAGTAATTCCTGTTACATTTAAGGTGAAATAAAATGGGAATGTTCGATAGTTTCTACACCAACGAAGGTAAAGAAGTTCAAACCAAAAAACTCAACAATGTTTTAGACAACTATTACATTGGCGATACCGTGCCTAATTATGAGTTAAATTTTGATGGTGCAACAGGAAATTACTATCTCATTGAGGAATATGAAAATACTAGCGTCATTGTCATCAATAACATCTTTATCGATTATCTTGTGGATGCAGACCATGCAAAATTAAAAACCAGTACAGCAGAGCTTTTTAAGGTCTATTTATCGAATCACGAGCTGTTATCTCTGAAATTAAGCAACATCATCAAAGAAAAACTGAATCCACAACGTACCGTTTTGTCAAAAAAGTTTAACGTTGTTGAAGGCATACTGCACGAATATAAAACCTATCAAAATGACCCCAATTGCCTTGATGGTAAATTTGCATCATTTTTATACAAATATGTAGAAAGATTTAAGCACGGCGAATCATTAGACGTATTGCTGAATGAAGCTATAAAAAATGAATACTCAACCGAATCAAGTTGTTTTGATTAGCGCGAATTTTTTTAATCGTCGCATATAAAATATCCAGCAGTTTCAAATGAATAAATTAAATCCATGACAGAAGATACTAAAATACACAACCCAAAACCAACCCTAGAACAACGTAAAGAACAGCGTAAACGAGTTCTCTATGATTGGCTGCTGGTAGATTATTCAACCGTATTTAGTGCTGAAAATCCGATTCCCTTAGAAGTAAGAAAAGTTAAAAAAGCACTACAAAAATGCTTGCCCGAAAATATCAATAAATCAGATTTAAAATACGCTTTAAACTGGTACTCGTTTCGCAGGAATTACCTGCAAGCCATACTGGAAAAAACCCATCGAGTAAATTTAAAGGGTGAACCCGTTTCAGAAATTACAGATGAAGATAGAATAAAGGCGCAAGTAGAGATTGATAATTCTCATAAACTCCAAAAACAGTATGATGAACAAAAAATCGTCAATTCATTCAAAGCAAAAAGCAAATGTGTACTGGACGATTGGTTGTATCAACAGTACCCAACCGTTTTTAATTTCACAAATCCTATTCCATTGGCAATAGGAATAAGTAGAGAATTGATGTCGCAGTTGCCCGAAACGGTATCACTTGCTGATTTCAAGACCATAATGGAATGGTATTGCAACAGACTCCCGTATCATGAAGCGATGTTAAAACACAGCCACCGCATCAATCTGCAAGGCGAATTAGATGGTAAAGTGAAAGATAACGACAGAAAATTAGCGCAAGATCGTTTTAATAACGCCCAGAGAAAACAGGGTAATTCCACAAAATCTCAATTGAAAACTGAATCATACACTGAAATAGCCGTCGAACCTGAACCTATCGAAATAACCGAACCTATGCAACCTAAACCCATTGAAGTAACAGAACCCGTGCAACCTACCGAAGAAGTCAAACCTAAAAAATTGGTACTCAAAAGAAAAGTCGTTGAGCCTACAGCCGAAGCAATCATTGAACCCACAGCCGAAGTAACTCCCGTTAAATCTGAACCCGCGACTGTAAAAGTGAGCAACAGTAATGTCGCTATCGCCAAGGGTCTAAAAGTCACTTTAGTAATTGAACCCGCCAGCATTCCTATCATTGATAGCACAGGTAAAAAAACCGTTACCTTTAGCATTCAAGTGGCAAATACCGATATTAAAGTCACTACGACTATAAATTCAAAATCTTACCGTAAAGTTATCAACAGTATTGAAGAACTCGGTGCAGATGGCTGTAATGCTATTCTTCAAGGTGCAATGAAAAAATACGGAGTGATTGAAGATGCAGGTTTAGTGGTTCAGCCGAAGAAAGCTGCCGTTGCCGTTAGCGAACCCGCCGTTGAATCAGAAGCGGCTTAAAAAGTAAATGTGGCACAGTGCCGCTTTCTGTTATTGGAAAGCGGCACAAAACTTTCATAAAAGACGCGGCTCCCCACACTGCCGAGGAAATAATACTTTGGGATGTTTAACAATGTGCAGAAACGTAATGTTAATCAATACTCTTTAGCAAAATTACCATTCACATATTGATGAAGAATCGAGCTTATCAAGGTTTGATAAGGCAAACCAACTTTTATAGCCTCTGTTTTTATTTTTTCTAAATCGTTTTCCAATAATCTCAAATTGATTGATTTTCTTTTAGAAACTTTTGCTTTCACAGCACTTTTTAATTGCTCAATTTCACGGGTCACATTGGGAACACTGCTTGGATTTCCGTTTTCTATATAATCCAATAATTCCAATTCTTCTGAGTCGTAATTTAATTTATTCATCGCGTTCATAAATACTTACTGTTGTGTTTTCTGCTGGGAATAATGCTTTTCAAAAAATACTTTTCTTCGTCTTCTACAAATGGGACGTAGTGAATATAGTCGTTGATTCTTACGACTAGTATTTTCTGATGCGGGAATTTTTCTTGATTAGGGTGAGGCAAAATGTCAAGAACTCTGCCATCGTTAATGGCGTTTTCAATATCTTCAAAACAAACACCCCGATTTTCTTTAAGTAGCTCGTTCTTGTCTGAATTCCATTCAATTTTCTTTGTTTTCACGTTTTTTAATCTTAAAAAATACTTTTTCTCAGTATATACAGGCGGTAGACAAAGTCAATCTGTCCAACTAAAAGTGAACCAACCTACAAACGAATGACTAAACTCAAACGTTCGATTTGGATATTTAAGCCTTCATCAATCCATACAGCGTTGGTCGTGAAATTCCAAACTCGCGTGCCAACGCGGATTTATCACAGTTACCCGCTAATCGAACTTTAATATCAGCTATCTGTTCATCCGTCAATTTCCGTTTCGCACCAAACTGAACCCCTTTAGCCTTAGCTGCTGCTATACCTTCCCGTTGCCGTTCCTTAATCAATTCACGTTCAAATTGAGCAAACGCGCCCATCATGTGTAGCATCAACTGATTCATCGCGTTAGACGTATCGGGTTCAAAAGTTAAACTTTCTTTGTGAAACTTCACAGCCACTCGTTTAACCATCAACTGACTTATCAGTGATTGTAAATCGAATAAATCCCGCGCTAATCGGTCAATGGAATGAACGTGCAACGTATCGCCTTCGCGTAACCATTCAAGACAATTCTTGAGCTGTGGACGGTCAGTGTTCTTCGCTGAACATTTATCTTCAAATACTTTAGTTATCTCAATGCTAACTAATTGACGTTCGGTATTCTGCCCGACTGATGAAACTCTGATGTAACCGATATTCGACATAATTCAATCCAGCGTTAAATTCAATGTGTAATATAAATTCTTAATACTATCATTACAAGTGTAAAATAATTTAAGAAGTAAGTTTTATTTACACGGTGGAATGCGGGTTGTGTCGAATATGTAAAATGTAAAATAATCTACACTCACCTTTACTTATTTAAGCCCGTATTTTCAATATCAGAACAGAAAAAAAGGCGTTTTGTATAAAATCCCAAAGGGGGGGGGGCGTTCATATTCCTTAATGCGCGTGAAAACTAGATGACCGTTCGAAATTTTGCATGGTGAAATTGTGTGGCTATCTGTGAAACAATCCGTAGCCTTACAGATAGTTTTCTACCACACGAGAAAGAGGTTAT
>CAIRCR010000190.1 GCA_903877065.1 uncultured Pseudomonadota bacterium | reverse complement strand
AAGCCTCCAAGTAACGATCCGATTTGAGTTGGCGTTAAAATCCGTCCTTCAGCTATCAACGGCATTTCCAGTAATTTTAACGGGGACACACCAATCGTTTTCAGGGTTGCTTTATCTGCCGCTAAAATCGCTTGATTACCGTCTAAACCGAATAATTTAGCCAATCCCAGCATTTCTGTTGACACGTCTAAAACCGAAGGAGTTGGCTTGGTGGAAGATTTAAATTTCTTCTCACAGTCAATAAAATATCTCCGTGCCTGACGACCTTTTTCATTCGATTCAACCATCGACAGTTCCTTTGCAACATCCAGTGAAATAAAGCATTCTGTCGTGTTTTTAGCACCGCTTTCATGCTGAATCATAATTTTATGAAGCAGATAATCGACATCCCTAACAAATTTGTATTTTTCAATCCTGTTTTTCAACCAATCCGAATAATGTTGTTTGGATTCCAGAAAGCTGTGTAAATCTCTGGCATTTATCGCCTGTACAGTTTCTGTTCCAAATGCTTGTTCACGAATCGCTAATAAAGTTTGCATGATTATCTCCAAAATAGTGTATGAAATTGCTGTCGTTTCTGACGACAAGAGAATTTTAATACAAGATTTTTGGTTATTTGTGGTTTTGTGACGGGAATCTTTTTAACTAAAAATTATGAATTTCAAATGGTTATCTGTGTGACACTGTCATTCTAAGTAGTCATCTGGGAATATAAGAACCACTTTGGCAGTATAAGATTTTTTGTAGCAAGTGGATATTATTGAGGCTGGAACATCAAGATTGGGGATTTACAGAGGAGATTTGTTCAAGCACTGTTTGAATACGTCAAAAATGCTATTTTAAGACACCTAGAAGGGGCTTTTAGCAAAAAGCAATGGTGTTAGTGCTGTGATTGAATTACAGTTGATTAAGCGGAGAATTAAGGGGTATTTTTTGAATTAAAGAAAACATACCATTTGAAACATTAGGATTTGCCAAAATTATATTCAATTCAGCTTAACTTTAGGTTCTATTGGTTACTTATAGGATATATCACTTAACTGTTATAACTTCGTGGAGTTGCCTTCGGCAACATCCAAGCCTACGGCAGTCTTAAAAGCTATTCTTTGGATGTTACTATGGCTTTTGATATACATATAGCCTTAAATTAACCTAAATATATGTATTTTAAGGATTTTAATAGCTATAAGGCTTATATTTAGCTGTATAGCTGTTTTTGACACGGGTAATGAAGAGACAATAGTTGCCTTACCAAATCCGTCTATTTAAAAACGTAATTGGTAAGGCTTAGGTCTAATCATTATCCGTTAATATGACACGGTATAAAGAACCTTCCAACAATAACAATGACTGTGTATTTGGTTTATCACACTTGTTGGTTAGACTGTGTAATAACAATCACTGGCAAGGCTCATTGTAAAACCAAATTACTTTATGGCTCTAAGCGTACCTTGGTAGCTATCCAGACTCTCCTGGCTACATTCTCCTGCTTAACGGGACGTTTAACAAACCGTTGCATTAAGCCGTACATCCTGTTTAAACAGTGGATGAACTGGTTTGGTTGTGATTTTGACTGCTGTAACCTTCAACAGCTTTGTCTGGCAAGACAGACTCTTAATTTCGTGTTTACATTGACAAAACTACTACAAATTCAATTACTTGTCAATCTTAATTTTAATATATTTTACATCCCGTTTCCCTCTGTAAGGATGATGTTCGGGAAGAACGGGAATTTAAAGCCAGATAGGGTCAACAAGAAAGCCATGGCTGTACGCCCCCTCCACCTTCTCTATTGCGAATATGCTCCCGTTCCTATTTTTTTCTGAAATGACTTCCAATTCCATCCAGAAATAACGCTAAAAATTAACTAAAATTCAAATAACTTATTGAAACATAACCGTAAATAACCATTTTTTCGGAGCTATACTGTCCATTCTTTCAACAACAAGTGGAGCTTTAAAAATGTCAGCAAAAATCATTATCAAACGTCAATCAATCGCAGAATTAGTCACAGACGCAATCGCGGTATCACCAAAAACTCAAAAAGAGATTGCAGACGAAATGGGTTTGGATAATTCAAACATCATTACTATGTATAAGTCTGGAACTTCGCGTGTTCCGCCTAACAGATTGCATTCACTGGCAATGGCGTTAGATGTTGACCCCTGGTTTATGGTCAGATTGGGGCTACTTGAGTATTATCCAGAAATTCATGCAGTAATTGAAAAAGTGATGCCAGCACCCATTCTCACAAAAAATGAAATCGAGATGTTGAACTCGTATCGGAAGCTGACGGATTATTCTGACATACCTTTCGTTTTTCATGGTCCAGAGACAAAAATAGTAGCGAGTTACATTGTGAGTAAACCCGCTGTATCCTCGCCCACCGTTTCAATCTGATAACATTCGCCAAATGCCTCTATGCGTCAGCGTGTAGGGGCAGTTACACTCATCTTTCACACTCAATTGAGAATTTTATGCAAAACAACATTTATGAATTTACCGTCGCTACTATCGACGGAAAGCAACTGTCATTGTCAAATTACAAAGGAAAAGTGTTGCTGATTGTTAATACAGCCAGCTATTGTGGATTTACGCCACAATACAAGCAGCTTCAGGAACTTTATTGCAAATACAATCAATACGATTTTCACGTTCTAGTCTTTCCCTGTAATCAATTCGCTCGACAAGAACCCGATGAAAATCATTACATAGAGCAGTCATGTCGGCTCAATTACGGAACAACTTTTCCCATGTTTGCCAAAGTTGATGTCAATGGCGATAAAACCGAACAGCTGTT
>CAIRCR010000189.1 GCA_903877065.1 uncultured Pseudomonadota bacterium | reverse complement strand
TGTAATTAGCTTTGAAGGAATGAATCGAGCTAGTAAAAATATATTATATTTAACAACCTAGTGCAATTTGTTTTTAAAGTAACTTCAAAAGCCGTATTGCCAACTTTCGGACAACTGTTAGTCATTGTAAAGCAATCTCGCGTTCAAATCACCCTAAACAACGCTATCATAATTAGCACTCATAACGAATCATCCCAGTCAAAATGCCCATAATTTTATCTGGGCGATCAATGTAAAAATCATTAGTATCAATATAAACGCACTGATTTTCATATTTCAAAAACTTCCAAACGTGTCCCGTTGTTACCGCTCCGTAAATGCACTTTTTAGGTTGATTTTCACGATCATTGTAAATTTGTGCAGCGACCATTTCGGCGATACATTGTCCTAAACCGCTGTTTATTTTTTCATTTTTTGCTTCAGCAATAAACACAACAGGCGATTCTAAAAAAAACTGCTCTGCTGAATTGCTAATAATGAAATCACAAAAACCGTTTAAGCCCTTTTCTTTATCAACATTAAATTCGATGCCTGAGAAAAAACTCATTTTTCCCAAACGTTTCAACTCTAAAAACAAATTTACAATAATCAATTCAGAACAGGCTTTTTCTGTGGCAATCGCCAGAGCAAGCGGGACAGTTTGCGCCAACGTTTCAGCTAAAAATGAACTAATTTTTAAAGCGGGAACATTGGCAAACAACGATTCATTTTCAATCAGCGTTAAATTGAACGTGGTTTTCACTTTTCGCAAATCAAAATCGGAATAAGACATTTAAAACGCCCCATTTTCCAACACGGGTGAAATCCAATATTGAATCCCAGAACCTGAAAATTCGTCACGAAATTGTGCCAGTAACGTCGCTAAATTTGCGCCATTCACATACATTTGGAATCGAATACGTTTTTGTCTCCCCGTTACTTGCTCTGTTACGGACAATCCTTTGTTTTCATGATGGTGCGCTGAAACTTGCATACTGCTAAAACCTTGCTCAAATTCCATCATAAGCAAACAATCCACGACCATTTCTTCTAGCGTAGGTGGCACGTTTAATGTCACTAAATATTCTTTGTTCATGCTTCTCCTCCCGTTTTAATCAATTCAAATAATTCTTTAGCAATCTTCGGATGCAAAATTTCGCCCGTATGGTGTGGAATAATCATACGCAAATTATTTTTACAATAAATTCGATGACTGCCTTTTTGTCTATTCAGTACAAACCCATATGAAGCAACAACTTTTCTGCTTCTTTTGCGGTCAATTTAGGATAAACGGGCATGAGGTCGATTTACTTCAATGGGTGCAATGGATAAAAAACGATTTTCAAAAGTGAGTAATTCAACAGCGTCTAAACTTTCCAAATATAACTCGGCAGCTTCTTTGATATTTTCAAGTACGTTTTCATACGTTTCACCTTGGGTTACACATCCTTTCAATTCTGGAATGTGGGCAAAATAGCCAAATTCATCTTTTTCGATAATAGCGTTAAATAACATTTTCTTCTCCATTCTCAAGCGTTTGTTTTCGTTTGCCCAAATAACCGAAATAAAATCGGCAATAAAAATAACGTCAAAAAGGTCGATGACACCAAACCTCCAATGACCACAATCGCCAAAGGACGTTGAATTTCAGAACCAGGACCTGTTGCATATAATAATGGTATAAGTCCGAACGCCGCGATACTCGCTGTCATCAAAACAGGACGTAATCGCCGCGCTGAACCAATCATGACGACTTTGGCAATGTCCATGCCTGTCGCTAGCAATTGATTAAAATAACTCACCATCACAACACCATTTAAAACCGCAATCCCAAGCAGTGCGATAAAACCAACCGACGCAGGAACAGACAAGTATTCACCCGAAACCCACAACGCAAACACGCCTCCAATCATGGCAAGTGGAATGTTTGACAATACCAAAACCGCTTGTTTGACTGAGCCAAAAGTTGAAAACAACAACAAAAAAATGAGTCCCAACGAAATCGGAATCACGATAGAAAGCGTTGCTGCCGCACGTTGTTGATTTTCAAATTGCCCACCAAATTCCACCGTGTAACCTGATGGCAACTGTACTTTTTCAGCAACCGCTTTTCGTGCTTCATCAACAAAACCGACTAAATCACGCCCTTCAACATTGCTACGAATCACGGTAAAACGCTGTCCTTTTTCGCGTCCAATTGAAACGACACCTTCTACCTGTTCAATTTTTGCAATTTCAGTTACCGCAATTCGCCCCACATTATTCGGCAAACTAATCTGTAAACTGTTCAAATCCGAACTGGTACTATCGCCGCGTAAAATCAACGGCGTTCGGCGAATGCCTTCTTGTACAACGCCCAATTTCAAGCCTTCAATTTCTGAACGTAGCAACGTTTCAATACTGTCACTGTCTAAACCTAAACGTCCTGCCGCCGTTTTATCAATTTTTAATTGCAAAAATTTCATGCCGTCATTTTGTTTGGCAACAACATCACTTGAACCGTTGATTTGCTTTAAAACGTTCGCAATTTCGTCTGCTTTTTCATTCAAAACGGCTAAATCTGAACCAAATAATTTAACTGCTACGTCGCCGCGTGTTCCCGTCAACATTTCTGAAACGCGCATTTCGATTGGTTGTGTAAAACTAAAACCTAATCCAGGCGTTCCTGCCATAACGGTACGAATTTTTTCAATTAACTCTGTTTTATCATGTACTTGCCATTGCGATTTAGGTTTTAAAACCAAAAACGTGTCGGTGTCATTAAAGCCCATCGGATCTAAACCCAATTCGTCAGCCCCCACACGACCAACAATTGTTTCAATTTCAGAAACATTTTTTAGCAAATTTATTTGAATTTGTTTGTCCAGCAGCAACGATTGATTCAAGGTAATTGAAGGCATTTTTTCAATTTGTACAATGATATCGCCTTCGTCCATATTCGGCATAAATGTACTGCCAATTTGCCCGAAAACTAGCACCGTCACCGCTAACAGCCCACCAACGCCAATGAATATTTTTTTACTGTTATTCAAACACCAAGCCAGCGACGGTTGATAAATTTGCTGTAATTTTCGCGGCAACCAAGGTTCTTCGTGCGACACGTTTGTCAACAAATACGATGCCGTAACGGGAATGACAGTCAGCGACAAAATGAGCGAACCGCTTAACGCAAACACAATCGTCAACGCCACGGGCGTGAATAATTTTCCTTCCAAGCCTTGCAAAGTAAGCAACGGCAAAAACACGATGATGATAATTAAAATCCCCGACGTAACCGAGGCTGCAACTTCAGTGGTTGCACGATAAATGACGTGTAAACGTGGTAAACGTTGGGCAGTTTTAGCGTGCGCCAAATGGTTAATCATGTTTTCAATCACAACTACTGCGGCATCGACGAGCATTCCAATTGCAATCGCCAACCCGCCCAAACTCATCAAGTTTGCCGACATATCCATGACGTACATTAAAATAAACGTAAATAGCGCGGACAGCGGCAACACAATTGCGACAACCACAGCCGCTCTTAAATTTCCCAAAAAAAGAAGTAACAAAATTAACACCAACGCAATCGCTTCACCGAGCGCGTGAATAACCGTTTCGACAGCTTTATTGACCAAATTGCCTCGATTATAAAAAACATCTAAATGCACACCTTTTGGCAAACTTGGCGACAATTCAGCAATTTTCGCTTCAATGCCTTCAACAGTTTGACGTGCATTGGCACCACGCAAACTTAAAACAATGCCCGTTACCGCTTCACCATAACCATTTTTACTGACCGCACCGTAACGAGTTAATGAACCGATACGAACATCCACCGCAATATCGCCCACTTTTACAGGTGATTGTCCCGCACCACTGACAACTATTGAACGAACGTCGTCTAAAGTTTTAATCCGTCCTTCTGCTCGCACAATTAAGGCTTCTTCGCCTTCGGTTAAACGTCCCGCGCCATCGTTACGATTATTTCGTTCCAAAGCGTTAATGACATTGTCAATCGTAATACCACGCGCCGACATTTTCATGTTGTCGGGAATAACTTCAAACGTGCGAACAAAACCGCCTAGCGCGTTCACATCAGCAACACCCGAAACGGTGCGTAACGCTGGGCGAATGACCCAATCGAGTAAATCACGGCGTTGCATCAAGGTTAAATCACCGCCATCAATTGAAAACATAAACATTTCGCCCAGCGGTGTTGTCATTGGTGCAATCCCGCCTTCAATACCTGCGGGTAAATTTGTCCAAATGGCATTTAATCGTTCAGCGATTTGTTGCCTTGCCCAATAAATATCTGTGCCTTCTTTAAAATCAATCGTAATATCGGTCAGCGCGTATTTCGCCATTGAACGCAACATACTTTGATGCGGAATGCCCAGTAATTCGACTTCAATCGGTGATGTAATTCGCGCTTCGACTTCTTCGGGTGTCATACCAGCGGCTTTAACGATAATTTTTACTTGTGTTGGTGAAACTTCTGGAAAAGCATCAATGGGTAAATGTTTATACGCGTAAAAACCGCTACCGCCGAGCATGATAACCAGCACGACTATCAACAATCGTTGACTGAGTGCGAAACGAATTAACGCATTCATTATTCGCCCCCGCTCAAACCTAACCAGTTTGCCTTTAAGACTGCTGCACCTTTGATTGCAATGGTTTCATCACCCGTAAATACTCCGCGAATAATGGCATCTCCATTTTGTTCACCGATTATCGTCACAGGTGTCACGGCAAATCCATTCGCATTTCGTACAAATAAATAGGCTTCATTGTCATTTTTAGCAATCGCGGTATGTGGCACTTTGAAAGCCTTTTGTTTGCTCACTTGATCTATTTGAACATTCAATTTTTGTCCTGCACGCATTTTTCCTTGCATATTTTTCATGACCGCACGCGCCAAAACGGTTTGGTCATCAACATTCGCGCTTTGTCCAAGCAAACTAATTTCAGCGGTAAATGGTGTATTATCAATAACAACTAAATCGCCTACTTTTATGTCGTCAATTCGTTCTTGTGGGACGGCAATTTCAAGCCATAACGTTTGTAAATTTGCCACGCGATATAGCGGAGTTAAATTATCAATACGTTTTCCGACAACGCCCATTCTTTCAATTACTACACCTGCAATTGGCGAACGTATTGATAATTTACTGCTTAATTTTTCCGTCGCGCTCCCACCCGCAATTTCGAGCAAATGTTTCGATGCGGCAACATCAAGTGAAGCGGCATCAAATTGACTTTGAGTTTCTTGTACTCGACGATTTGCAATAACGCCTTCTTGTGCCAAGGTTTTGTCACGCTGATAAGCTGAATTTGCCAATTTCAACGCGGCGAGAGCTTTCAAATAATTACTTTGCAGTGTTAATAAGTCAGGGCTATCAATTTGCGCTAACACAT